>CAYJCS010000081.1:0-7226 GCA_964368715.1 uncultured Bacteroidaceae bacterium
AGTTTGCGCCCGATTTCAGAGGGGTAGAACGCGCCCACGTTCATATAATAGTTCATTGTTTGCTGTTCGGCTGCGACGATAATCATTGAATTAAGGCGTGTTATCGGCGCTGCTTTTTTGTTGTTGCCGCTGTTCCTTATGTCGTCGTATGGGAAGCGGTGTTCGCAAAGCGTCGGGCGCCCCGGTGTGATTTCGGTGCGTTTTGCAACGAGTGTCGAAGCATCGATTCCGTGTTCCATCATCAACAGATTGGAATAGCGGTACAGGTGATCAAAGTCCTCCAAAAGCGCAAAATCCAATGCCTTTTTAACACGGTCATCAGGCTCTCTCCTAGCAAGATTTGACGTCAGTTCAACTGCCAACTGTTCATAGCCGATTGTTGTTTCCAAAATGGTTTCGTCAATAGGTTTAAAGCCGGCAAGTTTTTTTTGCTGCTGCTGTTCAACGCGGCGAATCAAGGCGATTTCGCGGCGAAGGTCGTTATCTGCGCAGTGGCGTGAAAACTGGTGAGAATACCAATTCGCTTCGTACTCCGTGCCGGTCATCAAAATGATACGTAATTTTGTGAATGGGTCCGCGGTCTTTTTGTCGTAAGGCGCGACAAAAAGGTCCTGCCAACTTTGCAAGCCCTCTGCAACGGAAGGGGCTTTTTGTTCAAATGGATTATAAGACATTAGAGGATTCTCCTTGTTTTGATAGTTAAAGTATGCCTTAAATGCCCATTTTCCATACAACGCTTTTCAAAAGGATGTGCCGGTGATATAATTAAAATATGGATAATGAAAATATGACGATATTGGCGATAGAGTCCAGTTGCGATGAAACAGCGGCAGCCGTTGTTAGAAACGGCAGAGAGGTGTTGGGCTCGTCGGTTGCTTCGCAAATAGAAATTCACCGGCGTTTCGGCGGCGTGGTGCCGGAAATCGCTTCGAGAAATCATACGCTTGCAATAGAGAGCGTGGTCAAAGAAGCTTTTGAAAAATCGGGAGTAACGAAAAACGGAATAGATGCCGTTGCGGTCACCTACGGCGCAGGACTGCTCGGTGCGTTGCTGGTTGGTGTAAATTTTGCAAAAGGGTTGGCATACGCTTGGGAAAAACCGCTCTACGCCGTATCTCACATAAAAGGACATATCGCCGCCAACTATATTGACAGCGATTTGACGCCTCCTTATCTTTGCCTTTTGGCAAGCGGCGGACATACCGCGGTATTGAAAGTGGAAGATTACGAAAAGGTCACGCTATTGGGACAATCGCTTGACGACGCGGCGGGCGAAGCTTTTGACAAGGTCGCAAGGGTGCTTTCTTTGCCATATCCGGGCGGACCGGAGATTGAAAAACTCGCAAAAGAGGGCAACGTGACAATTAAAATGCCCGTGCCGCATTTCACCGAAGATAAAATCGATATGAGTTACAGCGGACTGAAAACTTTCGTCATAAACTACGTCCACAACGCCGAGCAAAAAGGCGAGGAGATAAACCGAGCGGACGTTGCCGCCAGTTTTCAATACGCGGCGGTGGAACAACTTTATCGGGCGGCGATGACGGCGGCGCGACGGGAAGGAATAACCCGCATTGCCATAGCGGGCGGTGTCAGCGCAAACGAAAGTTTGAGAGCGCGGTTTGACGCGCTGAAGGCCGAAGGCTATGACATAAAATATCCCGCTTTGCGCTACTGCACGGACAATGCCGCAATGATAGGTGCGGCGGCGTATTTTTTGATAAAAAACGGCACAAAACCCGCCGATATGACACTGGACGCAAAAGCGACCGTACCTCTCAAATAGATAAAATCAGACTTCAATCAACTATAAAAACGCGCGGAAATGCGCGTTTTTATTATGATATTGTTGTAGTTATTTTTCGATTTTGTTATGATGCGCGTGCGATTGAGTTGTGGTCGCGTGCCGAAAAATATCAATATATAGACATAAAAAGTGCTTTTTTTACTTTGTTTGAAAGATTAAAATAATTGAAAGAAATTTTGCTTGACAAAAAGTTTAGAAAATTATATCATAGCCGCGCTGTCTATAAAAAGGCAGTATTCCGCCGTGCGAACGGCGGTGAAAAAATGAAGACACACGCGGATAAGTGTTATATCTAGGAGGCTAAATAATGGCTGGACAAAAAATCAGAATTAAGCTCAAAGCGTACGATCACAATCTTATCGACCTTTCAGCCGAAAAAATCGTTGAGACCGTGAAGAAGACCGGCACCAAAGTTTCGGGTCCCATTCCGCTTCCCACCGACAAAGAAATCGTCACCGTACTGCGCGCTACCCACAAATACAAGGATAGCCGTGAGCAATTCGAACTTCGCACTCACAAACGCTTGATTGACATTTTCAACCCCACGAGCAAAACCGTCGATTCACTGATGAAACTCGATTTGCCCGCCGGCGTTGACATCTCAATCAAACTTTGATGGAAATATAGGAGGGTGAACTTTACATGGATAAAGCAATCATCGGAAAGAAACTGGGCATGAGCCAAATCTTTACCTTGGACGGCAAAGTTATCCCCGTTACCGTAGTGGAAGCGGGACCTTGCGCGATCGTACAGATAAAGACCAAAGAAAACGACGGATACGACGCGGTGCAATGCGGCTTCGGTTTCGTCAAGGAAACAAGAGTTAACAAGCCTCAAGCCGGCCTTTATAAGAAAGCGGGTGTGGAGCCCAAACGTTATCTTCGTGAATTTCGTTTCGCAGACTGCGCTGCCTATACGGTAGGGCAGGAACTGACTTGCGACGTATTTGCAGAAGGCGACAAGGTTGACGTCACCGGCACTTCCAAAGGTCACGGCTTTACCGGCGTTATTCTTAGATGGAATCAACACAGAGGCCCTATGGCACACGGTTCGGGTTATCACCGCGGCGTTGGCTCAATGGGTGCAAACTCATCTCCTTCAAGAGTTTTCAAAAACAAGCATATGTCCGGACAATGGGGCAATGAAAAGGTCACGGTGCAAAATCTCACCGTAGCCAGAGTCGATAAGGCGAGGAATCTTCTTCTCATCAAGGGAGCAGTCCCCGGTGCGAAGGGCAGTATCGTCACAATCAAACAGACCGTAAAAGGTTAATCGGAGGCATAAATGGAACTGAACGTAATGAATATGGCAGGAAAAGCCGCCGGTACAATCGAAGTCAGCGACGCAGTTTTTAACTGCGAGTATAATGAAGCGCTCATCCACCAAGTAGTAGTGGCGCAACTTGCAAACAAGCGTCAGGGCACCCATGCGGCGCTCACCCGCACCGAGGTCAGAGGGGGCGGCGCAAAGCCGTACCGTCAAAAGGGCACCGGCCGCGCACGTCAAGGCAGCAACGTAGCACCTAACCACGTCGGCGGTGGCATCGTTTTCGCAAAGAAACCCCGCGACTTCAGCCAAAAAATCAATAAAACAATGAAGAAAGCAGCGTTTTATTCTGCCCTTTCCGAAAAGATTCGCCAAAACGAAGTCGTCGTGCTTGACAAATTTGAAATTGCCGAGCCAAAGACCAAACTCGTCAGTGACGCAATCGGCGCAATCGGCGTAAAAGGCAACACGCTTCTCGTCGTGGAAGAACATGACGAAACCACACTTCGTGCAAGCAGAAACATTCCAACGCTTGCTCTTTGCGAAGTCAGACAGCTCAACGTATACGATATCGTATCGATGAAAAATGTCGTCATCTCCACGGCCGCTATCAAGAAAATCGAGGAGGCAGCAAAATGACATATTACGACATCATCATCGAGCCCGTCCTTTCTGAAAAGAGTTACGACGGTATATCCGACAAAAAATATACCTTTAAAGTTGTCAAGTCTGCCAACAAGACTCAGATCAAAAATGCGGTTGAGCAAATTTTCGGCGTAAAAGTTGCAAAGGTCAACACCTCCAACTACGACGGAAAAGTAAAGAGAATGGGACGCCACGAGGGTTTGACACCGTCTTATAAAAAGGCAATCGTCACTCTTGATAAAAACAGCAAAGCAATCGAATTCTTCGAGAGTTTGGCATAAGGAGGAAGAATATGGCTATTAAGAATTATAAACCTACCTCTCCCGCGCGTCGTTTTATGACGGTTTCCGCCTATGAGGAAATCACTTCCTCCACTCCTGAACGCAGCCTGCTTGTAGCAAAGAGCAAGTCCGGCGGCAGGAACGCCCAAGGCAGAATCACCGTTCGTCACATCGGCGGCGGCAACAAGACCAAATATCGTGTCATCGACTTTAAGCGCAACAAGGACAACGTCCCCGCAAAAGTCACTTCAATCGAATACGACCCCAACCGTTCTGCGAACATCGCTCTGCTTTGCTATGCGGACGGTGAAAAACGTTATATCATCGCACCTTTGGGACTCACCGTCGGCGACACCGTCATCAGTGCGGACGACGCCGATATCAAAGTGGGCAACGCAGTGCAACTTGCCAACATCCCCGTCGGCACAATGATTCACAACATCGAAATGCAACCGGGAAAGGGCGGCCAAATTGCAAGAGCGGCAGGTAACAGCGCGCAACTTATGGCAAAGGAAGGCAAATATGCCACACTCCGTATGCCCAGCGGCGAAATGCGTTATATCCCCATCAAGTGCAGAGCCACAATCGGTCAAGTCGGAAATCTCGATCACGAAATCATCAGAATCGGCAAAGCAGGCAAGACGCGCTATTTCGGCGTCCGTCCTACCGTTCGCGGTGTCGTCATGAACCCGTGCGATCACCCTCACGGCGGCGGCGAAGGCAAGTCTCCTATCGGTATGCCTTCACCCGTCACACCTTGGGGCAAGCCTACAATGGGATATAAGACGAGAAAGAAGAAGAACATCACCAGCAGGTTCATCATCAAGCGTGTGAACTAGGAGGTCGAAAATGAGTAGAAGTGTAAAAAAAGGCCCGTATGTAGAAGAAAGGCTTATGAACAGAGTTTTAAAGATGAACGCAAGCGGCGACAAACGCGCAATAAAGACTTGGTCCCGTTCGTCCACGGTTTTCCCCGATATGGTCGGACACACCATCGCGGTACACAACGGAAAAACTTTTGTTTCCGTTTATATCTCCGAAGAAATGGTCGGCTGCAAACTCGGCGAATTCGCACCCACACGCACGTTTAGAGGTCACTCCGGTGACAAGACGACTGTGAAAAAGTAGGAGGAAAAAATGGCAACTAGATCCAAACAAAAAGCTCTTGCACGTCAGGCTAGCGCCGACACAAGGCCCAGAGCAACTGCAAAGTTCGTCAGGATTTCTCCCTTCAAAGTTCGCGTCGTAATCGACATCATCAAGGGTAAACCCGTCAACGAAGCAATAGCGATTTTGGAAAATACCCCGAAAGCGGCAAGCGAAATTCTCTTCAAATTGGTGAATTCCGCAGCGGCAAACGCGGAGAACAACCAAAATCTATCAAGAAACGACCTGTACGTCGCGGAATGTTACGCCAACGACGGCCCAACTCTCAAGCGCATTATGCCGAGAGCACAGGGCAGAGCGTTCCGTATTCTGAAGCGCACCAGCCATATCACTGTCATTCTGGACAGCAAAAACGCATAGGAGGTCAAAATGGGACAGAAAGTTAATCCGAACGGACTGAGAACAGGTATCATCAGACCTTGGCAGGCAACGTGGTACGCCGACAAAAAACATTTTGCGGACAATCTCGTCGAAGACGACAAAATCCGTAAGTTTATAAAGAAAAAATACTACGACACTGACGTCTCCAAGATTTCAATCGAAAGAGCAGCCGACAAAGTCGTGGTGAACATCTTTACCGCTCGTCCCGCCGTGCTTATCGGCAAAGCGGGCGCAGGAGTTGAAGAGCTCAACAAAGAAGTCAAAGCGCTGCTTAGCGACAAAGCCAAAAAGTTGAGTGTCAACATCATGGAAATCAAGCACCCCGACTCCGACGCGCAAATCGTCGCAGAAGGCATCGCAAGACAACTTGAGGCCAGAGCCTCTTTCCGCCGCAGCATGAAACAAGCCATGTCCAGAGCGATGAAAGCAGGCGCAAAGGGTGTCAAGACCAAAGTCAGCGGCCGTTTGGACGGTGCAGAAATTGCAAGAAGCGAAACTTATCACGAAGGTTCGATTCCGCTTCAAACTTTGCGTGCAGATATCGATTACGGCGTTGCAACCGCAAACACCACTTTTGGTGCAATCGGCGTGAAATGCTGGATCTACAAGGGAGAAATCCTCGGTAAAAATCCTATGGAAGGAGGAGACAAATAATGTTGATGCCTAAACGCGTCAAAAGACGCCGTCAATTCCGTGGAAGAATGAAAGGAAAAGCATTAAGAGGCAACACCGTGGCATACGGCGAATACGGTCTTGTGGCCGCAGAGCCGGGCTGGATTACCTCTCAGCAAATAGAGGCTGCCCGTGTCGCAATGACGAGATATATCCGTCGTGGCGGACAGGTGTGGGTGGACATATTCCCACACAAGCCCGTAACAAAGAAACCCGCCGAAACCCGTATGGGTAGCGGTAAAGGCTCTCCCGAATTTTGGGTTGCCGTGGTAAAGCCCGGCCGCGTCATGTTCGAGATAGCGGGTGTTGAAGAAGATCAGGCAAAAGAGGCACTCCGTCTTGCCGCTCACAAACTTCCCATCAAGTGCAAGTTTTTGGCGAAGGCAGACGCTGCCGAAGGCGGTGAAGAATGAAAGCGAAACAAGTTCTCGAAATGACAGATAAGGAATTGCAAAACAAACTCAACGAACTCAAGTCCGAGTTGTTTTTCCTCCGTTTCAAAAACGCCACCAATCAGTTGACGAATCCTATGGTTTTGGTCGAGACCAGACGTGACATCGCTCGCGTGAAGACCGTTATCCGTCAGAGAGAAATCGCAAAGCTTAACGCCGAAGCGAATGACTGACACCGGAGGTTAATATGGAAGAAAGAAATCTGAGAAAAGAAAGAGTGGGTTTGGTCGTAAGCGACAAAATGGACAAGACAATCGTTGTGTCCATCACCGAACGCGTACAGCATCCTCTCTATAAGAAGATAGTAAGCCGCACCAAGAAGCTGAAAGCGCACGATGAGAAAAACGAATGCGGAATCGGCGACAAAGTGCTTATCACAGAAACTCGTCCTCTTTCAAAGGACAAGTGCTGGCGTCTTGTCGAGATAATCGAGAAGGCCAAGTAAGGAGGGCACAATGATACAACCACAAACAAGACTTAAGGTCGCGGACAACAGCGGCGCAAAGGAAATTATGTGCATCAGAGTGCTGGGCGGTTCTTTCCGCAGAAGCGGCA
>CAYJCS010000082.1:0-7134 GCA_964368715.1 uncultured Bacteroidaceae bacterium
GTCTATCAGTTCAATATATAAATTGCCCGTGTCCAGTTCGTCGCCGTTGCAAGAAACCTGCAAATCAACGTTTAATTCCGCCTCGCTCATATCTTGGTTGAATTCGGCGCGAGCATAAACGTCGTCAATGCGACGGCACGGCTCAAAGATAAGATTGACGTCGCGGAAAATTCCGCTGATACGCCACATGTCCTGATCTTCTAAATAACTGCCTGTGGTATAGCGGTAGACAACTATTGTGAGTGTGTTCTCTCCGACTTTGACAAAATCCGTTATATCGTATTCTTGATAGTCAAAACTGCTTTCGGAATAACCGACAAATTTGCCGTTTATATAAACTTCGGCTCCGCTGTTTGCGGCAAAGTTTATATGTATGCGCGACTTAATATCGTCAAGAGTAAACTCCCTTTGATAAACGCCGCAAGGATTTTCTTTTTCATTGATATTTGGCAATTTGAAGGGATTTGTCTCGATTGCGTAAGGGTATCTGACGTTTGTATAAATCGGCTTGCCGTAACCGTGCAACTGCCAGTTTGAAGGAACCTCAATCGTGTCCCAAGAAGCGGGACAAAGCGTCATAAGTGTTACCGAAGGAAAATATTTGAATTTCCAATCTCCGTTTAGGCATACGGTTTTAGCCTTGCCGTTTTCGTCAAGAGGAAATCCTGCGCCGTGCTTTGGGCAGGTATTAACGCTGTAAATTTCGGGATTATTGTAGCAATTCATAACTTTATCCTCGCTTTGATCACATCTTATCGTCGTTCAATAAAAACTGTTTAGCAATATTTTTTTCCGTGTAGTTATGCCATATAAAGAATTCTGCGGCAGTTTGGACATTCCGAAAAATCTCCGGAATTTTTAAGTTTGCCTTTTGCGTCGTTGGGCAGTTCCATAAAGCATCTTCCGCAAGTGTTTTTGCTTGGGTCGTACTCCACAAACGCCGGCATCTTTTTGGCATTGCGAAGTTCTTGATATTTTGATAGCAACTGAGGCGGAATGTCTTTTGCAAGTTCGCTAAGCTGAGCTTGAATTTCCTTCGCGCGCGGATGGATTTTCGCCTTTACACTCTCAAATTCCGCCATGCAGCGTTTGTAGTTTTCATTTGCAAATATACCCGCTTCCCAAGTTTTTTTATACTCGGCACAAACGCCGTCAATGCGCATAGAATCTCTGGACGCGGTTTTTTCCAAAGAGGAAATCTCGTCCAAAAGAGAATCGATTTGTTTGACGTAATAATCCGCTTCCTGCACGTCGGCAATGCCCTCGCATATGCCGTCAAATTCGTCAAGTTTGTTTTTCAAACCGCCGATACGCACTTGAAGTTTTGTAAAATTGTTCATCAACTCGTTGGCTTCTGCAGTCAATTTTGAAACGGACTGCGTCGCCTCGTCAATTTTGGATTTGGCAACGTAAAGTTGATTCAGTTCCTTACATTTTGCCAATTCGTTTTCAAGGCCGATAAGTTCCTGATCGACGGCTTGATACTGAAGTATCATATCAAATTTCATAGTTCCTCCAACGTCCCAAAAGGACAGCATTGTAGCGCGTTTAAAACGCGAAGATTTTCAAATCTTGATTTTAGTGCGGATAAAAGGATATCCACCGCTACGATTTCGCTAAAATAGTGCGAAAATTCTATAAGGTTAAATCCGTCTTCCGACGCTTCAATATAAACGTGGTGCGGAATATCGCCCGTAATATAAACGTCTGCGCCGCTATCTTTCGCAATCTTATAAAAGTATGCGCCGCCGCCCGAGCAGACGGCAAAACGTTTGATTTTCGTATCTGCGTCCCCGACAAACTTCACGGTTTTGTCGTTAAGTTTGTTTGATATTAAGGCGGCAAAATCTTTGAGTGCGATTGCTTTGTCATCACAAAATTCACCAAAAAACACGCATCCGTCATTCCCCGTAACTATTGCATCAAAGACTTTTGATACTAGATAATCGTTGATGCCGCCCGCGGCTTTGTCCAGATTTGTGTGCAGAGCAAAGACGGTGATATTGTTTTTGATTGCGTATGCAATCGCTTTGCCCTTGCCCTCGTCTGTAGATATTTCTTGCAGAGGGTGATAAATTAGCGGATGATGACAAAGGACGAGATTACAGCCGCTTTCAAACGACTGTTTAAGAACGGACAACGTGCAGTCAAGGCAAAGTGCGACGCCGCTGCACTCATCAAAAAATGAACCGACCTGCAAACCGATTTTTGCTTTGTCGTCTTCATCGGCAATTTCCGGAGGGAACAGTTTTTCAAGATATTCCGTTACGGTTTTTATCGTCATTTGTCTTCTCCTTGTATTTCTTTGAGCACGGAATTGTATTCTTCTAGCAATTCGGACAGCTTTTTTGAAGAATGGTCGGACAATATCCGCTCGGTTTCTTCAATTTCGTGTTCAACATATCGTTTGAACACCTTGTCGCTAAGGTAAAATTTGCCGTAAGCAAGTTGTCTGTCTGTCAATTCTTCCGTCTTTTTTGCGATTCGGCTTTTAATGACGGGATAAAACTTGTTTCCGCATTTCACCATACGGTCTTCTTCGATGCAGTGCCCTATACTTAAAAGAGTTTCGCGCACTTTTTCCGCGTGTTTGTTTGGTGACAGCGCAAAAGCATCAAAACACTTGTTTTCGTCGTAGGCGCGTTTTAAGACGTTGCTGATAACGTCACCGCCTAATCCTGCAATCACCACTACGTCGGCTTCTTTGTCCTTTAGCGGGTCAAGTCCGTCGCCCAATCGAGTTATAAGCCTATCCGTCACGCCGTTTTCTTGTGCCAACTTTTCAGTTTTTTGTAGGCACGCCGCGCTTATGTCTGTGGCAATCACCCTTTCGGCGCGGTCGGTTTGCAAAAGGTAATACGAAAGTTTGCCGTGGTCGCAACCTATATCCGCCGCCGTGGAGCACTTTATTCCTTCGGCGATTGCGGAAAGTCTGAGGTCAAGTCTAATCGGCATCACTCAAAGTCCTTAAGTTTTTTGAGACGGTTGGGGTGACGCAATTTTCTGAGTGCCTTCGCCTCGATTTGACGGATGCGCTCACGGGTTACGTTAAATTCCCTGCCCACTTCTTCCAAGGTTCGCGGATGGCTGTCATCAAGACCGTAGCGCAAACGCAAGACCTTTTCTTCACGGGGGGTAAGGGTGTTCAGCACTTGAATAAGCTGTTCTTTAAGCATATTGCTCTCGGCAACGTCGCTTGGTGACAGCGCGGTATTATCTTCGATAAAATCTCCGAGGTGGCTGTCTTCTTCCTCGCCGATAGGAGTTTCCAAAGAAACGGGGTCCTGTGCGATTTTCTGGATTTCACGCACTTTTTCCACGCCCATTCCAAGTTCCGCGGCAATTTCTTCGGGGGTGGGTTCTCTGCCATAACGTTGCAACAGTTTTCTTGTGGCACGGACGACCTTGTTGATAGTCTCCACCATATGTACGGGTATGCGGATAGTTCTCGCCTGATCAGCGATAGCGCGGGTGATAGCCTGACGAATCCACCAAGTTGCGTATGTTGAGAACTTGAAACCTTTGGTGTAGTCAAATTTTTCAACGGCTTTCATAAGGCCGAGGTTGCCTTCTTGGATAAGGTCCAAAAACTGCATTCCGCGCCCGACGTATCTCTTTGCAATGGAAACGACGAGTCTGAGGTTTGCTTCGGACAGTTTCTTTTTGGCGTCCTCGTCGCCCTCTTGCATGGCTTGCGCCAAATAGACTTCTTCTTCGGCGGAAAGGAGTGAAACTTTGCCTATGTCTTTTAGATACATCTTGACCGAATCGTCGGTGCTACCTTCGATAATCTTGTCGATTTCGGTTGCGGCCGCAGGCTCTTTTACATCTATGCCCGCTTCTGCAAGCGCGTTAAAGACAACCTCCATATCCTCGGCGGAGGCTTTTAGATGTTCAAGGCGTTTCATTATCTCGTCTTCGGTCACGGCGTCGCCGTTTTCTTTGCCCAAGACTATGATTTCGTCGCACACCAGTTTGAGCCTTAAATCTTTTTCGTCTTTCTCCACTGATTTATCCATTGTTTCCTCCCTAGATGAACTTATCTATAATGTTATCGGATTTTAATTTTTGTTGAACTGCCGACATGAGTGTCAAACAGTCGCGTTTTTGTTTATCGTCTGAAAGTGAGTTGTATTCCTTTTTCAAAGCGTTGACTTGCAAACTGAGGTATGCGTTTGCAAGCACCAAAGTGCAGTCGTCATAATAGCGTTTTGCCGCGGCCGCCTCATTGTCTTTGAACGGTATTTCCGCGTCTAAGATCTTGTTTCTCTCTTCGTTTGCATCTTCACTCAACACCTCAAACAGGCTTGCTGTGTTCACTTTGCCTTTTTCATACCTCGTTACAAAGTCGAATATTTCGCCGTGGAGAGTGTCCGTAAACCATTCTCTTTGCAGTTTTTCTACGTCGGCCACCGGTGCGTTCAAAAGCAATCTGTTGAGTACGTAGCGCGCCGCTTTGGTTTCCTTGGTTTCAGTCGGTTTTGTTTCCTGTCCGTTTGATGATGTGTTTGCAGAGAAACTTTGCTTGGGCTCATTCTTGCTTTCGATTTTTAGCGTGTCCACGGACACTCCGCTAAGGGAAGAGACCAAATTCAGATAGACCTCTTTTTGAGCAGGGCTTTCAACATTAGAGAGCACTATTGTTGCCGCTTTGACGTATTTCGCCCTGCCGTCCACGGATTTTAGGTCATAGGCATCAGCGCAAAGTTTGAGCTTGTATTCAATGACGGGTAGTGCCGCCTTGACGCGCGCCATAAAGCCTTCGTAACCTTCTTTTTTGACGGTGTCGTCGGGATCCATTCCTTCGCTGAGCGATACGACCTTGACTTCCGCTCCAACCTCCAAAAGAGGTTCCACGTTGCGGATTGCCGCCTTTTTTCCTGCCGTGTCGCCGTCATAGCACACATACACCGTAGGCGCAAGTCTTTTGATTTCCATCGCCTGGTATTTTGTGAGCGCAGTCCCCATACCCGCGACGGCGTTTTTGATGCCCGCCGCGCCAAGCGATATGACGTCCATATAGCCTTCAACGAGGATAAGTTCGTTAAAAGCACCGTGTTCACGCTTTTCGCGCTTAATAAAATTCACACCGTACACGCAGTTGCTCTTGTCAAAAAGAGGAGTATTGGTGGAGTTTTTATATTTTGCGGGGCTTTCGGAATGATAGATGCGCCCGCCGAAAGCAATTACGTTGCCCGCTCCGTCCATTATCGGCACGATTATTCGGTCGGCAAATGCGTCCGACAGATTATCCCCCGCGACCAATCCGCACTCTTTAAGGTTTCCTACGCTGTAGCCTTTCAACCGCAAATAATGCTGCAACTGGTCACTGCCCAAAGATAATCCCAGCCCGTAATGAGCAGAGACTTCCGCGGTTATCCCTCTGCCTGCCAGGTACTCGCGCGCCTCTTTTCCTTCATTTTCTTTAAGCAAATTGGCACGGTAAAATCGTGCGGCATCGCGCATAACGTTTTTAAGTATTTCCGATTTTTCCTTTTTCTTACCGTATTCGGGATCTAATTTGAATTCGGGCATTGTCATGCCCGCCCTTTCGGCGAGAATCTTGACGGCATCGTAAAAGCCGACCGATTCCATTTCCTTGACAAAGGTGATGACGTTTCCGCTTGCGCCGCAACCGAAACAGTGATAATACTGCCCGTCGGTATTTACGCACATTGACGCGGTTTTCTCATTGTGAAAGGGGCAACAGCCGAAATACTTTCCGCCTTTTTTGGTCAAAGGAACATACTGCGACACCACCGATACGATGTCGCTCTTGAATTTCAGTTCGTCCAGAAAGTCTTGATTTAGACCGCCTTTACCTTCGAATGCCAAAAAATTAACCCCTTGAATTTATAGTTACTTATACGAAAAAAAACTGCCGAATTCCTTATCAAACTAAAATTTATTTAAATGTTATAATATGCGTGAGGAGTTGCATTTGTGACAACTGAGATCGGATTACGTTTTATCGAACAAGAAAATTGAAAAAATTTTTCGATTTTTTTGTACTTGACAGGGGATTTCGCGGACAATATACTTGTGTTACCAAAAAAAATTTTTAACGGAGGTTACTAATATGGAAATGAAATTTTACGAATGCAGAATTTGCGGCCAAATTATTGCTATGGTCAAAGAAACAGGAGTTCCTGTGGTGTGCTGTGGCGAGGATATGGAAGAAATTATTCCCGGCACCTCTGACGGCTCAATGGAAAAACACGTTCCTGTTTGCGAAGTAAAAGACAACAAGGTATTTGTTAGTGTGGGTTCTGTGCTTCATCCTATGCTCAAAGAGCATTATATTGAATGGATTGCAATCGAAACCAAACTGGGCAATCAAAGAAAACAACTGTTGCCCGGAATGGAACCCAAGGCCTGCTTCTCGCTTTGTGAAGGCGATGAACTTGTTGCGGCATACGAATATTGCAATCTGCACTCCCTTTGGAAGGCATAAAGGAGGTTTTTTATGAAATACGTATGTCAAATTTGCGGTTACGTCTATGATGACAGCAAAGAAGCAATCCCCTTTGCCGAATTGCCTGCAAACTGGAGATGCCCGATATGCGGCGCGCCAAAATCCAAATTCGTCTTGGAAAGCGCAGCAAAATAGTGCAGAGGAATTTATACTGAAAGAGTCATAGTACCATTTAAAAACAATCATTAATAAGTCAATCATAATAAAACGGCGGCTTTCGTTTGAAGGCCGCCGTTTGATATAGTGTGGTTAGATTGTTTTAAAGTGCTTGCCCTCGCTGTTTTATAATTTTTTCAACTC
This sequence comes from uncultured Bacteroidaceae bacterium, assembly GCA_964368715.1. Lineage (GTDB taxonomy): Bacteria > Bacillota > Clostridia > Christensenellales > CAG-917 > RGIG4097. Next base: position 6,776 of record CAYJCS010000082.1, read on the forward strand.
ACAAAATCTATCATTTTACATTCAGTATATTTTTGCACCTTAAAACTGCAAAATTTTGATGCATAGCAAGGAAACAAAAATCCCAAGGACAGGAGCGTCGTCACAACGCACCAGAAACAAAAAAACCTCTGCCAATAAGCAGAGGTTCGTTTTGTATAGAGCATTGCTCCTTTTTCCCCTCGCGCCAACTCTTCGCTGTCATCTTATAACTATATTTGCAGTTCCGCTCGTTTTTGCCGCGATGGGACCCCGTATTTTGTACGTGACTGCTGAGGGTGAAGGAGGCTGACGAAGTTATTCGCTGAATAGCAAGGCAACAAACTTGATTATCGCATTTACCAAAGCATAGACGTGTAAAA
>CAYJCS010000083.1:0-6971 GCA_964368715.1 uncultured Bacteroidaceae bacterium
GTCCAAAATGAAAGAAATCATCGGTTTTTCCGCCGGACCCGTTGATTTGTCTTCGGGATTATAGTTTTTATTTTTGTAGGTTCTGCGGCGTAAGTTTGTCACTTTTCCGCACAAAATCACGTTTTCGGCGGAGCCTTTTATGTCCGATATATAATTCGGCAATTGATTTATACTGCCAATTTTACCGCGTGAGTACAATTTGCCGTTTTTGTCAACAGCCACGTTTATCAGCCGCAAATCGGGATTTTCAGTCGCCACTGTCGATGTATTTATCACAACGTCGCAGTAGTCCGCCGCATCAACGGGAATTTCGAATAAACTCACATTTATGCTTTGATTGAAATTGGCATCCAAATATTCGCTAAAATCTTCTTCAACGTTTGCTGATTGCAGAAGTTTGTATGACGGCGTCTCAAAAGAAAGTTTTATTGAAATTTCGTCAGTGGAAACTTGAATATCCAAATTGCTGTTTTTCATTCTGCAAAAAACCATGTTTTGATAGCGATTGAAATATTGCATTACACTGTTGCGGACAATATCTGCATCCGCATAAGTTTTTATGTAAATCACGTTAACCTCAACGCCGTTGAATATTTTTTTGACGGCGGCAAGCACTTCTGCTTCTTTATCCGCGCTGAAATTCCTTCTTTCAAAAGTAGAAATAATAAATCTGACCGTAAGCGTGTGTTCCTTTCGGTCGTACGTGGCGGAGTTGAGTTTTAACTGGGGAAATTTCCCTTCCGTCAACTCAGTAAACTCTTGAAAAAACTTTGTCATTTTCTCCCTTTTGGCACTAATAATGCCTTAAAGTATTCTATTATTTTACTTTTCTTGTAATACTTGGGCAAGAAGTTGCAAAAATTCATGCTCCAAATCGGCTGACGGCACTGTTTTTGCGATTTTGCCGTTTACCAGCAAAACGCTCTTTTCAAGCCCGCCCGCAACACCTATATCGCAGTTTTCGCCCTCGCCTATTCCGTTTAGCGGACAGCCCATAACGGCGATTTTGAGAGGCTTTGTAACGTTTGAAGTTAAGTCTTCAATCTTGTCTGCAAGCAATTTTACGTCAATTTCCGTTCGAGCGCAAGTGGGGCAAGAAATGATGTCGGCGCCTTTATCATACAACTTCAGAGTTCTTAAAAGTACCTTTGCAGCCTTTACCTCTTCCACGGGATTGTCGGTGAGTGATATGCGTATGGTATCGCCTATGCCCTCCCCGAGCAGTGTGCCTATGCCGATTGAAGATTTAATCAATCCGCATTTCAACGTTCCCGCTTCGGTAACTCCAAGATGCAGAGGATAATCACATTCTGCGGCAAGTTGTCTGTTTGCGGCAATAGTTGTCAGCGTGTCGGAAGATTTTATTGCAATGACAATGTCTTTCAGCCCGGCACATTCAAAGCGGTAGGCGCATTCAAGTGCGCTTTCAACAAGTGCCGTTTCCTCTTTCAAACCTTTGAAACGTTTTGCCAAACTCCCGCCGTTTACGCCCACACGCACGGGCACGCCCGCGTCTGCCATTCTTTTTGCCAAGTCGGCAATTTTTGCCTTGTCCGATGGCATATTTCCGGGATTTGTGCGGATTTTCTTTGCTCCGGCATCAAGAGCGGCAAGTGCCAAATCGTAATTGTAATGAATGTCGGCGATAAGCGGTTCGCCCGTGATTTTTGCAATTTCACCAAAGGCTTTTACAGATTCAAAGTCCGGCACGGCAAGGCGGATAAGGTCACAACCTGCTTGTTTCAACTGTATGATTTGCTGTACGCTTGCCTCAACGTCCGTTGTTTTGGTGTTTAGCATGGATTGAATGACAATCGGAGAGTTCCCTCCGATTGATACGTTTCCGATGTTGACTTCTCTGCTTTTTCTTCTTTGTGCCATAATTATGTTATACCTAGAGTACCTTAGATGCGGACAAACGACTGCCGATTAATAAGTAATGAATTTATAATTACTAATTAAAAAATTCTATATAGTCGTTTGTATTTCATTTTTCTTCTTAAAATTGGTATGCACAACTTGTTTTTAGTTAACTGTTGCTGATGTGTATACGGATATGCTTGTGTTGTGTTTCCCGATATATTTTTGTTGTTTGCCGATGGTTTGTTGGTTTTTCTATCTATAGTAGATTTCGTTTTATTAACCGCTTACTAGGTGGAATATGTCCAAAAACACCACCAAAAGCAGAAGTATTATAAGTCCGACTGCGTGGATAACACCCTCGATTTTTCTTGGCACAGGTTTTCTGAATATCATTTCTATCAGCGTAAACACCATTCTTGAGCCGTCAAGCGCAGGAATGGGCAATAAGTTCATAACGGCAAGGTTTGCGGATATGATTGCCACGACGTACATAAAACTGTCAAATCCAAGCGCGCTCACCTCTGCAATGGTTTTCACCACAGTAATCGTGCCGCCCGCGCTTTCTATGCCGATTTTGCCAGTTATCAGTGCGCCCAAAGACGCCAAAATTTTGAAAACGATAAAGAAGCAGAAGCCGAACGCACGCCCAAACGCTCTGAAAAAATCAAGTTTTTCTCTAACTAGCGAGTAGGTTACGCCAAACCCTCTGCTGTACCATCCGTCAACATCGTCGGGGTTTATGCCTTTCATAATAACTGCGTTGTGTTCCGATACCACAGTGGTGCCGTCCTCTGCAAACTGCACGACGTGAACTTTAATCTCTGTTTTGCCCTCGATGAGCGGATTTGATTCAAGAGAGGTGTAAGGTATTGCAACCGTCAGTTTTTCGCCCTCGATATGCGTGATATAATCGCCCTCTTCAAAAGGTTGGTAAATCCCTCGTTTTGCATTGACAGTGACGACTTTGCCGTCACGTAAAATTGTGAAAGTTGCGTCGTCTTTTGCCCTTGAAAAAGCCGCAGAAACGTCGTTTTCTTCCATTATATTGACTTGTCTTCCGTCAACTGAAAGTATAATATCGCCGACTTCAAAAACCTGCTCAAAACCCACTGTTTGACTTACGTCGCGAATTTGAGGCAAAATTTGTCCGTAGGCGGTAAAATATATGGTGATTATCAGTATTGCTGAAAGGAAATTGAAAAATGCGCCTGAAAACAGCACGATAAGGCGTTTCCACGCCGGGTGATCGTTAAAACCTAAATCCTTGTTTTGTACGCCGTTTAATATGCCCTTTTTTTCTGTCGATATTGCCGCGGAGCCGTCTTCTTTTACGTCAAAGTCGTCAAAAACCGGATTTTTTTCGCCTTCGCCGTTCTTTTTGTTATTGGCCTCTTTTTCGTCTTCGCTTTCTTCGTCTTCTCCGTGGAAATTGCAAAAACCGCCCAATGGTATCGGTCTTAAGGAAAATACTTCGCCTGTTTTTTTGTTTGTGCGCTTGAAAAACGGAGGGCCGAATCCTATGCCGAATTCATCAATCTTGAAACCAAGCAATTTGCCCGCGAGATAATGCCCCGTCTCGTGAATTACAATCATAAAAACGAGGGAAAGAATAGCCACAATGACGTACCCGATGTATGTGAACACTTCAGCGGCGCTGGCGGATAAAATAAGGTTAAACAAATTATTTGGCTCCTATTGAATAAGTATACTTTTTTGCTTCGGTATCTATTCTTATAACATCGTCCAGAGAGACCTCTTTTGCGTCTTGAAAACGCGAAAGAACTTTTTCCAAACGTAAAGCGATATCCGTAAATTTTATTTTATGTCTCAAAAACTGCTCCACAAGCACCTCATCGGCGGCGGAAAGCGCGATGCAGGCGGTATCTCCCGACTTTGCCGCCTCTCTCATAAGGGCAAGACAGGGGAATTTTTCATAGTCCGGTTCGCTGAAATTGAGACTGCTTATTTTTGTCAAATCCAGTTCAGCAACGGCTTTTGGCGCTTTTTCAGCCTCAAATAGCGCAGTCGTTATCGAAAGCGCCATATCGGGCGTGCTAAGCAGTGCCTTTACGCTGTTGTCTGAAAACTGCACCATAGAATGGATAATGCTTTCTCTGTGCATCACCACATCCACAGCTTTTTCTGGCATTTCAAACAGATTCATTGCTTCCACAATTTCAAGCCCTTTGTTGAAGAGCGTTGCACTGTCGATTGTTACCTTTTTGCCCATCTTCCAAACGGGATGATTGAGCGCTTGTTCGGGTGTGATTTTGCTTAAAGCCGCATTGCTGAAGTCGCGCAAAGCGCCTCCGCTTGCGGTGAGTATCAGTTTCTTTACAAATTTTGTGTCTTCGCCTTTAAGACAAGAGGCTATTGCCGAATGTTCGGTATCAAGAGGTAAAATTTTGCCGCCGAACTTCTTTTCGAGCGCTTTTAAGTGTCTGCCTGCCGCAACCAAACTTTCTTTGTTTGCTATGGCGAGCACTCCTCCTCTTTTTAAAACCGCGGTTGCCGACCAAAGCCCCGCTATGCCGCTTACGGCAGATACGGTAATATCCGCAGGTACAGATGCCAATTCTTCAAGTGAAGCAAGACATTTGGTGGTTTTGTCTTCGTCCAAAAAATCAAAAAGCGAACTTTGTACTTCGACTGCGCCGCCCGGGAAGAAATAATGCGTCGGGTTGTACTTTTCAATCTGTTCGCGCAGTAGCGCTTCGTTTGTGTATGCCGAAAGCCCGACTACTTTGAAGCGGTCGGGATACTTGTCCACTACCGATAGCACTTGCGTGCCGACGGAGCCCGTGCTGCCTAATATACATAGTGTTTTCATATCAAAATCCGTAGATTGCAGTCAAGGCAACGAGCAGTACGACAATATCGTAAAGCACGCTGTCCAACCTGTCCATAACGCCGCCGTGACCGGGGAAAATCTTTCCGTAGTCTTTTACGCCCAGCGAGCGTTTTATGCGTGATGCGGCTAGGTCGCCAAGTTCAGCAAAAATGCCGCCGAACAGCCCAAGAGCAACGTATATAAGTGCGGTTTTCCACTCCCAACCGTCAACTGCGTGTGATAAAAACGGCACGTAGCCGATGTCGGGCACCGCATTGTACATTTCAAAGAAGAGCCAAAACACGATTGCGCAAACAATGCTGCCGAATATCCCGCCGACCGCGCCCGCTATCGTTTTTTTGGGGCTGATTGTGGGACATAGTTTTTTGCCGCCTATGCTCACTCCGAAAAAGTAAGCAAAAGTGTCTCCCGCAACGGGCAAAAATACGGCAAATGGCACAATAAATAGCGCGCAATATTCAAAGTTCAAAAGCCACGCCACAGTCATGAACAACGCGGGATAAACGAGGATAAATACGTTTGAAAACAAATCCTTTATATCGTGCGTTTCCGCTTTTGAGAAGGTGAACAATGTCAGTTGGAACATTACTGACCCTAGTGTCACCATTATGATGCCCTGCAATCCCATATTGGAACCGAGATAATATTGCAAAAGAAAATATACTGGATATGCCGTGAGCAAGAAAAAAACCAAAGGAGCGACAAATATCTTATAACCCGCCTCTTTGAAGCAATGATACATTTCGTAAATCGCTCCTGAAAGGAAGATAAGGATAAGCATATCCATAAAGATAAAACTGACGTAGTATGCGGCTATAAAAAAGCCGATTATTGCAGCTATTATTGTCAATCCTGTGACAGCCCTTTTAAGCATTGTAGTTCCTTTTTGTCTACCTACTTTTAGTTGGCGTGTCCGCGTCCTGCGCGGATTTTCGTAACTATGTAATAAGTGTGTGCGTATTCACTCTGGATTTTTCTATCTTTCTATGCGCCGAATTTTCTTGTGCGTTCGCTATATAGTTGCAAAACTTTGTCTACGTCCTCTTCGGTCATATCCGGCCAAAGTTTGTTCAGAAAAATCAGTTCTGCATAGGCACATTCATAAAGCATAAAGTTGCTTAAGCGCATTTCCCCGCCCGTTCTGACTATGCAGTCAAGAGGAGGCAGATGCGCGCTGCCAAGTGCGCTTTCAAACAATTCGTCTGTAAAAACGCCGTGGTCATAACATACTTTTGCCGCGTGTATTATGTCGTCGCGGCTGCCGTAATTGAAAGCGATATTCAGAATCGTGCCTTTGTAGTCCGCGGTCTTTGCTTCGATTTGGTCTATGCTTCGACACAAATTGTACGGCAAAGAAGAAAAATCGCCTATATAAGTTATTCGGGTATCCCCGTCATAACTCAAATTGAATTTTTCTACCAATGAAAATATTGCGTCTATTTCTTCAGTCGGACGGCTGTTGTTTTCAGTCGAAAAAGCAAAGACGGTGACAGCGGGAATTTCAAGTTCTTTCGAGCGTTTTAGCACTTTGAATAACGCATTCAATCCCGCCGCGTAACCGTCGCTGCGCTTTAATCCACGGGCGGTTGCCCACCGTCCGTTTCCGTCCATTATAAAACCGACGTGAGCCGGAGTTTTTTGTGCATTGGGCGCATTCAAATCAGACTTCCAAAATCTCTTTTTCTTTGTCGGAACAGAGTTTGTCAACTTTTTCAATGGCAGAGGCGACCGATTTGTCTATGTCGGCTGTAAAAACCTTCAAATCGTCCTCGGTTATATCCGAACTTTTTTCCATCTTTTTAAGTTCGTCAATGGCGTCGCGGCGAGCGTTTCTAAGCACAACCTTTGTGCTCTCGCAAGAAGTCTTTATACCTTTCACTATTGCTTTTCTGCGCTCTTCCGTAAGTTCGGGGAAAATCAGACGAATCACAATGCCGTCGTTGTTGGGCGTAACGCCGATATTGGCGGCAAGTATCGCTTTTTCAACCGCTTTGAGTTGGCTTTTGTCCCAAACGGAGATAACTATCAGTCTGGCTTCAGGTACGGTGATGGTTGCCATCGCGTTAAGTGCGGTTTCAACTCCGTAATAATTCACAGTGACTCTGTCCAAAACGTGTGGATTTGCTCTGCCCGCTCTCACCATTTTGAGTTCATTCACGTAGTTTTGAGTTGTTTTTTCAAACTTTTCCTGCATATCGTCAAAAATCAGGTCTACATCGTCAATGCCGTAAGACATATAATTTGCCTCCTAAAATAT
>CAYJCS010000084.1:0-6967 GCA_964368715.1 uncultured Bacteroidaceae bacterium
ACGGGAATGCGCGCGGTTATCAAGTGCAGAAAGGACGCTTCCGTAAACCAAATTGTTGCGTTTTTGATGAAAAAAACCAATTTGGAAATCGGCTATTCCGTCAATATGGTGGCAATAGCGGGCGGCAAGCCGGAACAGTTGGGGCTTAAAGACATCTTGCGCCACTACATTGATTTCCAGCGTGAAATAATCGTAAGGCGCACACGCTACGATCTTAGGGCGGCAAAAGCGCGCGCCGAAATCGTGCAGGGACTGCTTATTGCAATCCGCAATATCGACGAAGTAATCCACATAATAAAGACTTCTGAGACTACCGCAAAAGCAAAAGCGACATTGCGCGAAAGATTTGAACTCAGCGACGAGCAGGCTCAGGCAATACTTGATATGCGTCTTAAAGCACTCGCCAGGCTTGAAGTGGGGCATTTGGAAGAAGAATACGCACAATTGCAAAAACGAATAGCCTATCTGAGCGCGATTTTGGAAAGCCCGAGAAGACAATACAGCGTCATAAAAGACGAAATTTTGGAGATAAAGAAAAACAATCCTTCTAAAAGAATGTCAATAATTTTAGATAATGAAGACAGCGAAATCACAGAGGTGCCGTCTGCCGAAGAAGCCATTGCATACCGCGAAGGAATGCTCGTTGTTAACGCTGAAGGAAACTTAAGGTTTATGTCGCAAAAGGCATATTCCACGGCGCAGTCGTCAATAGCCTCAAACGGCGCGGCGGAACTGCCGAAACAATGCCTCAACGTTCATAATAAAGGCAGTCTTTTTGCATTTACCAATTTGGGCAACTCAGTCAAAATCGACGTCACCGCGTTGCCCGAAAAGCGGTGGAAGGACAAGGGCGTCACTTTGGGTTCGCTCAACAAAGAAGTCGTAGCAGGCGAATATGCGGTCAAACTATTCTTTTTCAATTCCGCCCCTTACGGTGAATTCATTTTCTTCACCAAAAAGGGCATGGTGAAGCGCACCGATGCTGCGGAATTTGACGGTGTAAAGACTTTTTTGCAGGCGCTCATTCTTGACGACAAAGACGAACTTATAAACGTGGATTTGGTTTCGCAGGATAAATACGTTTTGGAAGTCACCGATTGCGGGCAGTGTCTTGCCTATCTTTCAGACGAAGTGCCGAAGCAGGGCAGAAAAGCCGGCGGCGCAAGAGGTGTCAAACTGGACAGCGGTGACCAAGTGGCGTTTGGCGGGCTCATTGAAGAGGAAGGCGAAATCGTGGTTGTGTCATCCGCAGGATATTGCAAGCGGGTTATATCTTCGATTATTGAGCCCGGTTCAAGGTATCTTAAAGGCGTCAAGATTATTGAACTTGACGGAGCAAAAGTTATCTTTGTTTCGCACGTCAAAGAGCCTTACGATTTGGCTTGTGTCAGCGGCGGCGAAACGAGCATTATAAACACAGAAGATATCCACATAGACACACGCACCACAAAGGGCAAACAGATGCTTAAAGGCGAAGTTAGCCAAGTGTCGAGAATCGGCGAAGAAAACTAGCGCGCCAAAGAAGATACTAAAATATTACTAAGACAATGTCAGCAAATTAAACAAAAACCGCGCAGATAGAAAATTTACGACGGGAAAGGTATTGGATAAAAATTTTTACAGAGGAATAAAGTAATGGACAAAATTGGTTTTGACAAAGATCTGTACATGCAGAAACAGTCGGAGCATATCCTAGAGAGGATAAATCATTTCGACAAATTGTATCTGGAATTCGGCGGTAAATTGTTCGACGATCTGCATGCTGCAAGAGTGCTTCCCGGCTTTGACAAAGCGGCAAAAATAAAATTGCTGCAAAAACTCAAAGACAAATCGGAAGTTGTTATTTGCATAAACGCAAACGATATAGAGCGCAACAAAATCCGCGCCGATTACGGCATAACCTACGGCAGCGAAGTCGAACGTATGATAGACAACATATCATCTATGGGCGTATATATCAACTGCGTAGTGGTGACAATGTATACCGACCAAATGGCAGCGTCTGCATATTGCAGAAAACTGGAAAACCGCGGCATAAAAGTTTACATTCACCGTCCCACCAAAGGTTATCCTCACGAGATAGACACAATCGTGTCCGACGAGGGTTACGGTGCAAATTTATACATTCCGACCACCCGTCCGCTTGTTGTTGTGACGGCACCGGGGCCGGGCAGCGGCAAACTTGCAACGTGTCTAAGCCAACTTTATCACGAATATAAACGCGGTTTCAAAGCGGGGTATGCCAAGTTTGAAACGTTCCCTATATGGAATCTTCAGCTAAATCACCCTATAAACGTGGCGTACGAAGCGGCAACCGCCGACTTAAAAGACGTAAACAAAATTGATAACTACCACTACGAAGCCTACGGAAAAGTGGCTGTCAACTACAACCGTGACATAGAAGTTTTTCCCGTTGTAAGAAGCATACTCAACAAGATTATGGGCGACGAACTCGTATATCAGTCTCCGACCGATATGGGCGTCAACATGGCAGGCTATTGCATAAGCAATGACGAAGTATGTTGCGATGCGTCAAAGCAGGAAGTTATACGCCGTTATTACAAAGCGTTAGTTGACGTAAAAAACGGCATCACCACGCAAGAAACCGTCAGCCGACTGGACTTTTTGATGTCGAGACTGGAAATAGCGCCGTCCGACAGGAAAGTCGTTGCGCCGGCACTTGAAAAGAGCAAGGAAAACTCAGATAGGGGCGCGGTAGCCATCGAACTTAACGACGGCACTATCGTTACGGGTAGAAATTCAGAATGGATGAGCGCGTCTAGCGCGGCAATTTTCAACGCAGTAAAGGTTCTGGGGCATATAGAAGACGGCAAAAAATTGATATCGCCGTACGTCATCGGACCTATCCTTGACCTGAAAACAAAAGTTTTGCGCGAAAAGCAAAACACTCTCACGCTTGAAGAAGCACTGCTTGCGCTCTCAATCTGCGCGGCTACCGACACAAACGCGGCGTACGCCGTGGAACAGTTGCAAAAATTGGACGGCTGTGAAGCGCACTCTTCGCATATGCTTTTCAAAGCCGACGAAAATCCTTTCCGCAAACTGGGCATAAATCTCACTTGCGAGCCGGAATTTTTGGACAATAACCTGTTCAACAACTAAAAAAAGTATTACATAAAAAATTCTACCGTTCAGCAGGCTGATTCATCTGTGCGATATGAAGGTTAATTCTGGCCGGCTGTACCTAGATAAATACTTTGTAAACAGCGAAAGGGTATTCCGTTATCCGGCAAGCGGGAATTTTTTCGTTTGAAAACCAAATAACTGTAAACGAGCGCGATATGAAACCTAAACAAAGAGAGCAAATAGACAACGATTACAAATGGAAATTGTCCGACATTTTTTCTTCCGCAGACGAATGGGAAGAGCGTTTTTTTGCCGTGTCCGAAAATTTGCCTTCAATCGCCGCTTATAACGGCAAACTCGGCGATGAGGACAAACTGTTTGAATGTCTTTCAAAATGCACGTCACTGAGCCACGACATTTCAAAGTTGTATCAATTTGCCAAAATGCACCTTGACGAAGACACGCGCGTATCCCTTTATCAGGGGATGAGCGAGAGAGCAGAAATGCTGTCCGTGCGCTATTCGTCCGAGAGTTCTTTTATTACGCCCGAACTTGTTGCATTCCCGATAGATAAACTTGAAAAATTATCCAAAAGCAAAAAGTTTTCGGACTACTCGGTATTTTTTGAAGAACTGATTCGCAAAAAAAATATAATCCTATCCAAAAAAGAGGAAAAATTGCTCAAAGAAACGGGGCTTTTTGCCGAAGGTTTCGAAGAAGTTTTTTCAATGTTCGACAATGCCGACGTGAAGTTTACGCCCGTAAAAGACGAAAAGGGCAAGGAAGTTGAGGTCAGCCACGGCACCTATTCACTGCTTTTGCAAAGCTCGTCGCAAGAAGTAAGAAAGGCGGCGTTTGAAAGCATGTTTGGCGCCTACCGCGACCATCAAAACACGCTTGCGACTAACTATGCGGGCAACGTAAAAAAAGATTGGTTTTTTGCAAAAACGCGCGGCTTCAGTACCTCGTTGGACTATTCGATGTACCTTGAAAACGTCACGCCGCTATGCTACAAAAAACTGCTTTCTGCAGTGGACGGCGGACTAAAATCTTTGCACCGTTACATCGCATTGCGCCGCCGCGTTTTAGGGCTTAAAGACCTCAATATGTACGATTTACACGTGCCTATTGTAGCCGAACAAAATTTGGCGATGCCGTATGAAAAGGCAGTTGATACGGTTAAATCGGCACTTAAAGTGCTTGGACGCGAATATGGCGACATTTTATCCAAAGCCTTTACGGACGGTTGGATTGACGTTTTTGAAAACAAAGGAAAGCGCAGCGGCGCGTACAGTTGGGGCTGTTACGGCGTGCATCCTTTCGTACTTTTGAATTATACCCAGACAACTCACGACGTCTTTACAATAGCCCACGAGTTGGGCCATTCTTTGCACTCCTATTATTCGGACAAAAATCAGCCGGAAGAAAAGGCGGGATACGAAATTTTTGTTGCCGAAATCGCATCGACGGTCAACGAAGTGCTGCTTATAAAGTATCTGTTGAAAACCGCAACCGGGGACTCTAGAAAATATCTCTTGAGTTATTATTTGGATATGTTCCGCACCACGCTTTTCAGACAAACTATGTTTGCCGAGTTTGAGAGTGCGGCTCATACGCTTGCAGAGGGCGGGGAGCCTATAAACGCCGAGGCACTTTCAAACATTTACTACGAGCTAAACAAAAAGTATTACGGCAGGGCGGTAAAGCACAACGAACTTATCCGCTATGAGTGGGCGCGAATTCCCCATTTTTACAACAGTTTCTACGTTTATAAATACGCAACCGGCATAACGGCGGCAGTATCTATCGCCGAAATGTTTTTGGATCAGGGCGAAAAGTTTTTTGAAAAATACAAGCGTTTTCTCTCTGCCGGCGGCAGTCTTCCTCCGCTTGACATATTGAGACTTGCCGACGTCGATTTGGAAAGCGACGAGCCGTATGAAAAGGCTATGAAAGAGTTTTCTAATACATTGGACGAACTCGAAAAAATGCTCTGAGGTTGTTTTGAGTTTTAATAGCAAGGCACGGCGAATTATTTTTGCAGCGGCAATAATTATGACGCTGCTTTTTTGTGTTTTGTTTTCTTCGTGCAACGACGACGTTGCCGCCCCACAGCAAAGCAAGTTATCTTTATATATTCAATCGCTTGAATACGAAGAGGAAACTCTTGCCATAACTGCAAAAGTGACCATTGATTCCTCGGAGCGTGAACTGCCTTGCACCGCCGATTATTCAAGAACGGTAGAAAAAGACGGCGAATTTTGGAATATTTACAGCACCCATTTAAAATTTGATTGCGACATTCTTTATGCCTGCGTTGAAAACGCCATTTCTGACGGCGAAAGAAATTACGAGTCAAACTTCTATTCCGACTTGAAAATAGTCTTTGACTATGCTACAATCTATAAATCTACCACAAGCGACGGAAATTTAATTATCGAAGGCAAAAATTATCACCACTTGTTCTTTATGAGCAACACGGGTGAACAAACGGTGACACTTAATAGACGTTCGCCAAATTCCGCAGCCTGGTACGGTGTTCTTATTTCAGTCGGACTGGCAATTATATTTGTCGTCGCGGCGGTGACGACAACAGTCGGAGGAAAAAATGGCAGACAAAATTGAAACACGAAAGGATAAAGTCGAAAAAAAGACAGGGCGCGTCATGCCCAACAACGTCGAAGCGGAACGCTACGTTATCGGCGCGGCAATGATTGACGACAAGGCCGCAGGCGACCTTATTCCCGCTCTTAAAGTTGAAGATTTTTACCTTTACGGTCACCGCACGATATTTGACGCCATGCGCGACTTGATTTCGCAGTCAAAGCCCGTGGATATGGTATCGGTTGCCGACAAGTTGGAACTTATGGGCAAACTGGACGACGTCGGCGGAGTTGATTATTTGAGTGAACTGACCGAATCTATCCCCAGCGCCGCCAACTGCAAATATTATGCCGATATCGTCCGCCGTGACTCCCTGACACGAAAAGTCATATCCGCGGGCAACGAAATATTGGAATTTTCGTATCAATGCACTTCCGGTGCAGATGCTTTGGGAAAAGCGGAGCAACTCGTATATTCCATAGCGGAGCAAGTCAGCGATAAACAACTTGAACACGCCGGTACCGCGCTTTCCGAAGCGATGCAAAACATTCAGGCAACGCAAACCGGCAATATTGTTAGGAACGCAGTCTATACAGGATTTCCTCAATTTGACGCAAAGACAAAGGGCATGAAGCCCGGCGAATACATAATACTTGCCGCGCGTCCTGCGGTCGGCAAAACCGCACTTGCGCTGAACTTTGCCGCGAATGTCGCTCTGCGCGGCAAAACCGTTGCGATATTCTCGCTTGAAATGCAATCCGAACTGCTTGTAAAGCGTATGCTTGCCTATGTTTCGGGTGTTACTTTCAACGACATGGACACAAGAGGGAACCTATCCAGCGAAGACACCGGAAAACTCTATCAAGCGTTCAACGCGCTGAACGGTGCGCCTTTATATATCGACGACTATTCGCTCAACAGTCCGTCGGACGTGCTTTCAAAATGCCGCCGACTAAAACGCGATCACGGTCTTGACCTCGTCATCGTGGACTACATAGGACTTATGAAACCCGAGACGAACCGTTCTTCCGATTCCCGCCAGAATGAAGTCAGCGATATGTCAAGAAAACTCAAGATATACGCCAAAGATTTGGGAGTGCCGATTCTCGCCCTCTCGCAGATGTCACGCGGAGTTGAAAAAGAAAAGGACAGAGAACCGCAACTTAGCGACATTCGCGACAGCGGCGCAATTGAACAGGATGCCGACGTGGTGGCGTTTTTGCACGATCCGTCAAAATCCGATCCCAACACACCCGAAGGGCTTATAAAAATGATT
>CAYJCS010000085.1:0-6958 GCA_964368715.1 uncultured Bacteroidaceae bacterium
ACCGGTTGCTTTTTTGAGCAGTACCTTCATCAAATCTTCATTCATACTTTCTCCTGTTGCGGCGAACCAGCCTTTCGATGTCCTTTTCGATAAGCGTTTTTTCTCTCTCCGTTTCCTTTGCAGGCGGCGGTTGACTCATCACGAAATAGCGCAGTTCGTCCATAGCGTGATCGTCAATTTTGACTGGTCTGTCGTCTCTTCCCCACCAGTAACTTTTTATCTCGCGTATCATGTTTACACAAGTTTTGAAAATATATATTTTCGGCGGATTTGAGCACAACAAGGACTTTACACGCTGTATTCCGCTGTATAAATCCTTGTTTACGGCGGTATTGACCATTATTCCTTTTTCATAAAACAAGTCCGCGACACTCTTTGCACTGCTAAGCGTCCTTTGGTTTGCCGCGCTGTCTATAAGAGCCGAAAGCCTGCCTTTTGCATCTCGGTGCCATCCGATTGAATCCGCTATCTCAAAAAGTTTTTGAGCGTGGTAGTCCACCGTCTTTCCCTTTTCGTAATGCTCGGCGACGATAAAGATATTCCCGTCGTAGTCGACAGCATAAAAGTGGCAACTCGTGGGATTGTTCAGTCCCGGGTCGATGCTTATGTTGTTTTGCCATTCACGCGGAACGCAGAAAGGTTCTATGACGTGAATGTCGGGGTTAAACTCCGGATAGACAAGGCCTTCGCCCACGTTGAACTTACCGTAGCGGCGGCTCAACTGCTGATCTTCGGAGGTTATGGCAAGCATTTTTTCTATCTCGTCGGTGTTTAGATAGGGGTTGTCGCGCCACTCCATATGCACGCTCCAAACCTCGGGATTATCTCTGACGTTCAATTCGATTTCGTCATAAACCCAAGTCAAGCCTTTGAGCGGTGTCATTGTTCCGAACACATAACCGCCTCTGTCAAAGACGCGCATAAGGCATTCGTCGTAGACGTCTTTCGGCGGTTCTTCGTCAAACCACACGAAGTCCAAACTTGCGCCTTGAAATTTTTCCCTGCCCTGATCGCAGGATTTGAAGCCGATTTTGGATAAGCCGCCAAACTCGTTTCTGACGACAATATTATCGATAATGCCGTAGTCGGGTGCTCCTTTTCTGCCGCTCAACATAACGATGTCTTCAATGTGCCGCGCGTCTAAATACTTGAGCACTTTGGACTGGGCTACGTCGCGTTGCACTTCTCTCGTCAAACTGACCACCCAGCCGCAAACGTCGGCGCGATTGACTTTGTATGGGTGATTGCCCCTACTAAGCCACACCGTTTCCACCGCGCCGCACTCCGTCTTTCCGCTGCGGTTTCCGCCGAACACCCAGCGGTTACGCTTGTCCGAGCGGTGAAATTCCATTTGTTTAAGGTGAACCGTTTCGCGGTTATAGTTCAAAAGCGCGTCATTTTTGCGGCGCGCTTCTTCTTTTTCTATTTGCAGCAGAGTTTCAACGATTTGCCTTTCGTCCATAGCCAAAGGATAAGCACACAAAATTATCCAAATCAAAGTTTTATGCCAACTATCGCTTTCAAAAATTTAAAGTTGCCTAAAATGCAAAAAAATCGGACTTAATCTCTTCCATTTTGTCTATATATATAGTAAAATAAGGTAATTATGAAAAAATCGACTGCCACGCTCACCATCATTTTTTGTCTTTTCATCATCGGATTGATTTTTTCCGCGCCGACTAAAGTTGCGAGCGCCGATGAAGCGGCTTATGTTTACGCGCAGCCGCAAAATCTTGTCTCAAATGAATTTGCAGGTGCTTCGACTCTTGCTATTCGCGACGACACTTCAGGCACAATTCTCTTTTACGTTCCCGAAAGTTACTTTGTTAAACTCACCGCGACAATGTGGCCGTACTACAACGTAGACTATATGGGCATTGAAGATTGCATGGTCACAAAAGAGGACGTTCCTGCAGACAGCGTCAAAGCCTACGAGGGCGTGACGGAATCCAATTTTGCACCCAACGTGCTTTTGATAACAAATCAATCCGTAACCGTAGACGGTGTCGCAGTCAATACAGCAGACGGTTGGACCGTCAAACTTATGGGCTATATAAATGACAACCTTTACGTAAAAGCGTTAAAGGACGACGTATCCCGTTTCGGAGCAGCACCTAAAGCCTCTTTCAACACATTCAACGTCTCCTACCACGCTATTGCGCAGGCGGAGCGCGCGGGACTGCTCAATCAAACTCCAAATGATGAACCGGGCACAATCAGCAGCGGCGGGACGTCGAGTACACTCCGCATTATTCTCATAATCGGCATAATAATCCCCGCTTTAATCATCGTACTGTTGCTTTTCAAACCCAACCGTGAGACTTCGGGCTATGACAAGCGCACAATGAAAAAGCAACCCGACAGCCGCAAGGTCGATTACGACCGCGATCGCCGTTACGGTGACGATTATCACCGCGACTATCGTGACTACCCCGACCGAGACCGCGACAGAGACCGCGATTATCGTGACCGTGACGATAGAGATTACCGCGGTCGAGACGACAGGGATTATCGCGAGAGAACTGACGACAGAGATTATCGCGACAATTAAAGCGACGGAAAAACAAAACCAAACAAATTTACAAACGGAAATTTTTGCATTATGAAATTATTTATCGCATCGGACGTTCACGGAAGCGCAACAAATCTTGAAAAGTTTTTTTTGATTATCGACGCGGAAATGGCAAAAAACCCCGACTGCAAAGCCGTGCTTTTGGGCGATATTTATAATCACGGCCCACGCAATCCTTTTCCCGATGGCTACGCACCTATGAGGGTCGCGCGCATGCTAAACGACGCTATGAGTTTCGTCACCGTCATAAAGGGCAACTGCGACAGCGAAGTTGACGAGATGATTTCGGACTTCCCGATAATTGGCGATTTTGATATGCCTTGGGAGGGGCGCACGGTGTTTTTCACCCACGGCCACAAGCGCAACAGCGAAAATCCTCCGTCGGGAGTAAAGGCAGGCGACGTCGTTTTTTACGGACATTACCACGTACCCAAAATTCAAAAAGTCAAGGGCGCAACCTACGTATGCGTAGGCTCCGTCGGTTTACCGTTTGAAAACAATCCGCCAACCTATGCGGAACTTAACCTTGACGGATTTATGATCAAATCTTTCGACGGCAAAGAATTGATAAGCGAAAAATTTGAAAAATGAAACCGATTGATTGTCAATCAATTTTTAGATAGAAAACAAATTAACCACCGCCATTACGGCAATAAAACAGCATTACGGCGGCAATTAGCAGCAGCGAGGAGATATTATGAATCGACATATCCGTTTGAACACCCCTTTTGAAGTCACCGATACTCCCCTTTCGGAATATCCGCGTCCGCAATTTGAAAGAGACAGTTATATCACCTTAAACGGCAGTTGGGATTATGCAATATGTCGCAAAAGCGAAAAATTCGGCGGCTTTCAAGGTAAAATTTTGGTGCCCTTTTCTCCCGAAAGTTTGCTTTCGGGTTTGCCCGAAGGTACACTCGTCACGGACAAAGACGTTCTCTATTATCACCGTTCTATTCCTGTTTCCAAAGACTTTTTGAAAGATATTACACTTCTCCATTTCGGCGCGGTTGACTATGAGTGCAAAGTTGTTTTGAACGGACAGGCCGTCGGCGAACACAAAGGCGGTTACGTTCCTTTCGAGTTTGATATTTCAAAAGCCATAAAGGAAGGTGAAAACGAAATCTTTGTCACCGTCACCGACCCGGGCGACACGTCATATCATGCTCGCGGCAAACAGGCCACAAAAAACGGTGGAATTTGGTACACACCTCAATCGGGAATTTGGCAAAGCGTTTGGCTTGAAAGCATACCCAAAATTCACCTAAAAGATGTCACGATCGTGCCGGATATAGATAAAGGCACCGTGACGCTGAAACTTGACAAATCCGCTGTTGTTGATGCGGATAGTATCGTTTTTGACAACGGCAAGCCGATTGCAAGCGAAAAATGCGCGGGCGATTTGGCTGTCATAAAAATGCCGCCCTATGAACTTTGGTGCCCGGAAAACCCCAAACTCTACGATCTTGCCATAAAGGTCGGTGGCGACATTGTCAAGTCATATTTCGGCATGAGAAAGTTTTCGGTTGTGACAGATAAATTAGGCTACAAGAGGTTGGGACTTAACAACAAACCTTATTTCCACACGGGCGTACTGGATCAAGGTTATTGGTCGGACGGGATGCTCACTCCCCCGTCCAATGCCGCGCTTGAATATGACGTTGAACTTGTCAAGAGCATGGGCTTCAATATGATAAGGAAGCACATAAAAATCGAACCTCTGCGCTGGTATTATCACTGCGACAAAGAGGGTATTTTGGTTTGGCAGGATATGGTGTCGGGCGGCGAAAAATACAACTTTTTGTACATTGGGCTACTCGCGTTTTTTGAATACCATATAAAAGACGACAACGAACTAGCCTACAAAAAATTTGCACGTGCGGATAAAAATGGCAGAGACGAATTTGAAAAAGAATTGCGCGTCACGATGAATTATCTGAAAAACGTCGTATCGCTTTCCGTCTGGGTGCCTTTCAACGAGGGCTGGGGACAGTTCGACAGCGTGCGCATCACCAAGGAAATGAAGACAATCGATCCGACGCGCATTGTCGATAGCGTAAGCGGCTGGAACGACCAAGGCAAAGGCAGTTCGGAGCTTAAGAGTATGCATATCTACTTCAAGCCGATAACCGTGCCAAAGGACGACAGATGCGTGGTGCTAAGCGAATTCGGCGGTTATTCCATAAAGACTGACGGACACGTCTACTCCCCCGATAAATCGTTTGGATACCGCATCTACAAAAAGCCGGAAGCGTACGCCGCGGGGTTTGAAACACTATACAAAAAAACGATTGCGCCCAAAATCAAAAAAGGATTGTCGGCAACAGTCTACACACAGGTCAGCGACGTAGAAGAAGAAATCAACGGACTTGTAACGTATGACAGAAAGGTTGTAAAACTGCCAAGAGATATGGTGAAGTCTTGCAACGCAAAATTGAAAATCGAAGAGTAAAATACTTCAGTGTACGCGAGCAAAGAACCCGCAAAGCTGACGAAGTATCACGAAAAATAACCAATCACCGTTATGTAACGGCAAAAAAAATCAAAGAACACTTGTCTCCGTGGTATTTTAGCGGCAGACAAGGAAGGTGCGGAAGTCTCCGCGGAGCGTACTCAAAGTACGCGAGCCCAGAACCCGCAAAACTGACGAAGTATCACGCAAAATAACTAATCGTCGTTATGTAACGGCAAAAAAAAATCAAAGAACACTTGTCTCCGTGGTATTTTAGCGGCAGACAAGGAAGATGCGGAAGTCTCCGCGGAGCGTACTCAAAGTACGCGAGCAGAGAAACCGCAAAACTGACGAAGTATCACGCAAAATAACACGGAGACAAAAATGAGTTTAGCCGATAAAAAGTTCATAGAAACCTGCCGCGACATAATCGACAACGGCGTTTGGGACACCGATTTGCCCGTTCGTCCGAAATGGCTCGACGGCACGCCTGCACACACAGTCAAAAAATTCTGCATTGTCAACCGATACGATTTGTCAAAAGAATTCCCAATCATCACCTTGCGCAAGACAAATCTCAAGAATGCGGTGGATGAGCTTCTTTGGATTTGGCAAAAAAAGTCCAACAACGTAAATGATTTAGGCTCACATATTTGGGACAGTTGGGCTGATGAAAGCGGCTCTATTGGCAAAGCATACGGCTATCAGTTGGGCGTTAAGCACATTTATCCCGAAGGCGAATTTGACCAAGTGGACAGAGTTCTGTTCGATTTAAAAAACAATCCTTCATCTCGTCGAATAATGACCAACATTTATAACTTTGGGGACTTGCACGAGATGCACCTTTACCCTTGCGCCTATTCTATGACGTTCAACGTGACGGGTGACAAACTGAACGCAATACTCAATCAACGCAGTCAAGACACCCTCACCGCCAACAATTGGAACGTTGTTCAATATGCGGTGCTTGTCCATATGATGGCGCAGGTAAGCGGACTAAAAGTGGGCGAACTGGTGCACGTCATTTCCGACGCCCACATCTACGACCGCCACATTCCGATTGTGGAAGAAATACTAAAAAATCCGCAGTTTGAGGCTCCGAAATTTACCATAAATCCCGAAATCAAAAATTTCTACGATTTTACTGTAGACGACTTTAAACTTGAAAACTACGAATACACTCCCCTCAAATCAAAGATTGAGGTTGCAGTTTAGGAGAATAGGAAGCCGCAAGGCAGACGAAGTATCACGCAAAATAACTAATCGTCGTTGTGTAACGGCAAAAAACAAATTAAAAAGCACTTGCCTCCGTGGTATTTTAGCGGCAGACAAGGAAGGTGCGGAAGCCTCCGCGGAGCGTACTCAAAGTACGCGAGCAGAGAACCCGAAAAACTGACGAAGTATCACGCAAAATAACACGGAGACCACATGAATACTATTTTTGTTGCAGACAAAAAATGGGGCTTAGGCAAAAAGAACGACCTACTTTTCAACCTTACAAAGGACATGAAACACTTTGTGGACCACACGCGCGGCAAAACCGTCGTTATGGGCTACAATACCCTGTTATCTTTGCCAAACGGTATGCCGCTTAAAAATCGCACTAATATCGTCCTATATCCACAAGGCGACCTTATTGACGCATTGGAAAAAGGATATATCCTCGCCACCTCTTTGCCGGAACTTTTTGCGCTTATCAAAAACCACGACGCGGCTAACGCCTACGTTATCGGCGGCGCGATGATGTACCGCACAATGCTTCCCTATTGCGAAAATGCCTACGTCACCAAAGTTGATGCAGACGGCAGCGCGGAAGTCTTTCACGAAAACCTTGACACACTCCCCAACTGGTCTTTGACAGAAGTCGGTGAGCCGATTGACGACAACGGTCTTACAATCCGCTTTTGCACCTACCACAACGCTTCGCCCTTACC
>CAYJCS010000086.1:0-6888 GCA_964368715.1 uncultured Bacteroidaceae bacterium
AGGTAAATCTTTGCCCAAATTTTCATCAGTACTCCGCGACTATTTCGCCGAAATAGAAATTGTGAAGGTCGCCTTTGGGGTATTTTTCAGAAAGAGGATAGGCTTTGCCAAGCGCGGATATATCAAAATCTTTCATATCCAATTTGCCGATTACTTTGCATTCGATATATTTTTCGCATCCGCCGACAACGTAAGAATCGACTTCTTTTGCCTTCACTTTTTCCATTCCCGCTTCCGCCCACTTGTCATGGTCGCGGCCGCTTTTTGTGCCGCAGAAGGCAATTTGGCTCTTCATTTCGCCAAGGAAGGGAATACTCACGGTAAATTCGCCCGTCTTTTCCACAAATTCTTTTGTGAAACGGCTATCTCTTATCGGAGCGATAAAAATCTTTTTCCACCACATTACGCCGACAAATCCCCAACTGCACACCATAACATTATCTCCGGATGTGACAAATGCGCCCGTTGAAAACGCGGTGTTGAGGCTGTCCATACTGCTAAAATCAATCATAGTAACTCCTTTTTAACGTTCATTCGATTTTATACTGCCTTTTATTATATACGACGCATATTAAATTGTACAATAGAATTTGATTTTTGATTACGGATATGCTAGTATTGTGCAGATGGTGTCGGCAACGCCCGCCTTAAAATTAAGGCTTGGGAAACCCATCTCAAAAAACCGAGGCATTATGAAACGTCCCCTTACCTTTATAACAAGAGCCGCGCTTATAGCCGCGTTGTACTTTGCACTGACCGCCGCGGTCAGCGCAATTTCTTTTGGACCTTTGCAGTTTAGGCTGTCGGAGGCTCTGGTGCTTTTAGCGGCGCTTATGCCCGAAGCCATACCGGGGCTGACGATTGGCTGTCTTTTATCCAATCTTGCATTTTCACCATACAGCCTCTACGATATGATTTTCGGAGGACTTGCCACTTTTTTAGGCTGCGTGGGCAGTTATCTTCTCAGAAAAAGCATACCTCTTGCCGCCCTCCCTCCGATAATTTTTAACGCGCTTTTGGTGCCGATTATTTTTATCTTGGACGGAGGCGAAGCCATCTATTACATCTCCGCTTTGGAAATTTTCGCGTCGGAATTTATCATTGTCGGAATAATAGGAATACCTTTCACCTACGCCGTCAAACGCGCTCTTACCCTAGCAGGTGTTTTGAAACCCGAAATCAAATTGGCCTCAAAAACCTACAAAAGAGAGGTATCAAATCCAAATTCAATCAATGAACAAAGCGACGCTTCAACAAACGATACGACTTCAAACGATACAGAGTTAATCAACTCTGCCGCAGACGAAAACCTTTCGAAGTCGGATTGAACCGCACTAAAGTTCCTCTGACATAAAGTTGGGAAGCAGCGGCTTAATTATAAGAACATTCTTGTTTGTAAAAATTATTACATATCGTTTTCGTTTTTCACATTAATTGGTCGCGTTACGCGCGCGCGGCACAAAATATAGTGACTTAAAAAAAAGAAGGCTTGCCGCTTTCTTTTTTCAATAAGCTATGTTATGCTGTAAATCCTAATCAAATCGGATAAAGAGGACTCTAAATTGAGTTTTGCAAAATTTTCAAGCGACTTTTTGATGGAAACTTATACGCTCGTTGACAACCTTTTCGTCAACGAGTATTTGCCATATTTGGACGAAAAACAGATAAAAGCTTACATATACGGACTGTATCTTTGCACAACGCCGCAAGACAGCAACTCTGTTGATACCCTTTGCACCGTCTTGGATATGACCGAAGACGAACTGATAAAAACGTACTCTTTTTTTGAGGATGCGGGTTTGGTGCAGATAATTTCCAAATCTCCTTTGGAAATTAAATATTTATCACTCAAAAAGGCCATGCAGCCGCCGAAAAAATACAAAGCGGATCGTTGGAGCGATTTCAACACCCATTTGCAACTTCTCTTTCCTCAAAGGATGCTTACTCCAAACGAATACAACGAATATTACAACTTTGTTGACAGCACGAAAATTGCCGACGAAGCAATGCTTATGATTGTGAAATACTGCATAAATCTCAAAGGCGAAAGCGTACGCTATCCCTACATACTGACCGTAGCCAAAAACTGGGTTGCAGACGGTGTTAAAACGGTCGGCGATGTCGAAAACAAATTGCTTGAATACGAATCGCAAGCGGAAGATATGCGCGAAGTTTTGGCGGCTCTAGGCAGAAAAGGCGGTGCCGACCTTGAAGAAAAGCAGATGCTCCTTAAATGGAAGCGCAGTTGGGGCTTTGAGCAAAAAGCAATTACCACGGCGGCAAAATCTCTAAAATCCGGCAAATCTTTCAAGCGTTTGGATGCAAGGCTTGACGAATTTTACCGCGCAAATATACTTTCATCTGAAGAAATGGCAGACTACAACCGTTATCGCGAACACCTAAATGAATTGACCATTGAAATAAACAAAACAATCGGCGTTTTTTACGAATCACTCGACCACGAAATCGAAGTTTACACCATTCCTTGGGTCACAAAAGGATTTTCAGACGACGCTTTGAAAAAGATTGCGCACTACTGCTTTGTGAGCGGTATTCGCACCTTGGAAGGGCTAAATAACGTTATCGCAAAATTCTATTCACAAGGCAATCTCACCGTGGAGAGCGTGAACGAATTTATTGCAGCAGGACTTAAACAAGACGCCAAAATCAAAGAAATGCTTGAAAAAACGGGACGCACGCGCAGCGTTACGGCATCTGACAGAGAATACTACCGCACTTGGGTTGTGACTTGGGGCATTGACGAATCGCTGATACTGTACGCTGCCGAATTATCCGCAAACAAAACCTATCCTTTGACTGCTATGAATCAACTGCTTTCAAATTGGAAATCGTCAGGCATAACCACGGTTGAAGAAGCAAAAAGAAAACAAATTGCTCCAACGACTGTAACAAGAGAAAAGCCATCGACCGAGCGGACTTACACCCCTGACGAACTCCAATCAATCTTGCGTGACATCGACAATCTGGACAACATCGATCTGTGAAATACCGTGTTAAACAACGCGTCATCGACGCTAAAATCAGCGAAATAAACTCGCGCAAACAGCAGGCGGAAATTATCCGCACAGCGGCTTTGGCCATACCCGAAATCGGCGCGGCTCAAAAAGAATATGCAAGGCTTACTTTCGATAGCATTTTGAAAGGCAAAGACTTATCTTCTTTTGATATTGAAATCGCCGAAAACAGATATCTTGCTGCGCTTAAAAAGTACGGCTACGATGAAAAGTCCTTTTCTGCCGAACCGCTTTGCCCGATTTGCAAGGACACAGGCTTGGTGGACGGGAAACTGTGCAAATGCGTCAAATCGGCATACGTTTTGGAACTGTCAAAAGAGTGCGACCTTAATCGCCGCGCGCCTTTTTCGTTTGCAGATAACGATCCTCCGACATCCGATGCCGCGCAGGCGGCGGCACTAAACAATTTATACTCAGCGATGAGCGAATACGTTGACAAATACCCTGCCGTCAAAACATTTACTTGGGTTTTTTGCGGCGGAACGGGCACGGGCAAGACTTGTCTTGCATCTAGTATGGTGCGAAAATCCGTGCTTGAATATGGGCGCAGCGCGCTTCTTCTATCGTCCTTTGAACTTGGCAAACTGTTCTTGAGTTACCACCTTGCGCCTCTCAAAGATAAAGACAGTGTTTTGCATGACGTTCTGACGGCTGATTTGATTGTTATCGACGATTTGGGCACAGAACCGATGCTTAAAAACGTCAGCATAAATTATTTGTTGCTGCTCATTGAAGAACGAACAAGCGCAAGACTGACCACCGTCATCACCACCAACCTTTCGCCGGACGATTTGCTTGACCGCTACGGCGAAAGAGTATTTTCAAGACTAAACGACAAACGCCACGCGCAGATAAAACGTATCCCCGGCAAAGATTTAAGATAAAAGTGACTTCGCTTACCGATTAAATCCAATAATTATATATAGCCGCACATAATTGAATCTATAAAAATAAAAAGAGGTCAGCGACCTCTTTTTTAACGCTTATGAGCGTTTTTTGTAGTTTTTCTACACCGAAATACCCTTTTTTCAGAACGAAATATGCAGATTGCTCATCATCATATTGAGAAGCGCTTCAAGCACTTGCTTTTCGTTTTCTTCAAAGTTGGCGAATGCCGTTGCAAAAAAGCGGCGATTTGCCTCGTCGATGAGTCCGGCAATGACTTTCCCTTCGTCCGTCAGCGTCAATCTCTGTTCGCGCTTGTCGTTTTCGGATAATGTTGAGGTTATGTACTTTTTTTCTTTGAGCAATTTGACGCTTCGTGAAACAAGCGCCTTGCTCACGTCTGCATCAAGCGCGATGTCGCTTGCGGTCGAAAGTGTCTCCAAACTGGCAAGTACGGAAATTTCGTTGGGAGACAATTCATAACTTTCCAGCGCGTTCAACTGGAAATCGATGTATGCCCTTTCGAGTTTTCTGTAGGCTGAAAAATAATAAGCGGCGTTTTTTATATCCATATAAATTAGTATACACTATCAACTATTTTAAAGTCAATCTGTTAACTAAATATTGTAAGCATTTTGAATTTCTCCTTATTAATTAAAAATCCGCACAAAACCGCGTAAATTCCACGGCGCTTATATCGTTACATCTAAAAAGCCTTACATTACAATGTGACATCATCTAAAAACAATATATCTGCAAAATGAAAAAACGCTTGCCTAAACGCTCCGATATTGCTATAATAATTTCCGCTGTGAAAGTCTGTTAACGGAAATAAAACAGGCAAACAACGCGACAAAATAATATGATAAATTCAAAATTTTTGGGGGCGTGGCTCAGTTGGTAGAGCGATGCGTTCGCAACGCATAGGCCAGGGGTTCGAATCCCCTCGTCTCCACCACAGTGGAACTATCCGAACCCGTCAGTCAGTTTAGACTGGATTCGGATAGTTTTTTTTTATGAATTTATAGGTTCAAATCTCTACTGCTCCGCCATTAAAAGCCAAATCCGAACAACTTAGTTTGGGTTTGGCTTTTTCTTTTATTAAAAATGCCCTAAATAGTGGATTTTCTCGTGTTTATCGTCTGTTTTAGGGTTCAAAAAAATAATAAATATGCCCTTTACGGGTTCAAAAACACAAATTATTATTTCGTTTCGGCAATCGTTTAAACGCACTTAAACGGCGGTTTATGCCGCGAAAGGTTCTTGACGGGAGTTTGGGCGTGGTAGGCTCTTGCCAAGGCAAACAAAGCCGCAAAACAGCCTACAGCGATAAAACGGGGGCTCCCCCACGCACGAATGTGTGAAGGGGGAAAAGGAGCAACCGAATGTAAAGTTCGCTTTTGGGGTGAACATCACAAAAGCGATATAAAATGAGAGTTGTGACGTGGCGGCGGCTGCGGTTCGCCGTTATTTGCCTTACTACACGCCCAAAGAGAGGCTCCCGTCAAGAACACCGTGGAATAAATAGCCGTTTTCATATAAACATCTCGATTGCCATATCGATGAAATTCGACACCGAACTGCAAGTATTTGCTGTTGCCATTTTAATATCGGTTCTGTAAAAAGAAAAGCCCCGACTTTCGTCAGGACTTTCGGGATTTATTTTGTTTGTATAACTGTAATAGATTTCGATTTTATCGTCAAATAATTTTACTTCCCGTATCAGTAATTCTATCAATGCGCGCGGCTCTTGCTTTAAAGCCGCTTTCAAATAGCTTTGTATTTCCTCTCTCGGAATGATTACGGATATTTTGCTTTGCTCGATTAGAATTTTTCGGTCATAAACCTCAATCTGCTTTTCTATTTCGGTAATACGTTTTGTCGTGGTAGCTGTCACAACGCCTTTTTCTACCGCCTTGACAAGATTGTTAAGAGAGGTTTCCAATTCGGTTTTATCGCTTTTCAGCACGCCTAACAAAGACTGCTTTTGTATCTGTTGCTGTTGCGCTTTCATAACTCCGTCAATAAGGAAGTCCATATTGTCTTTTTTGCTTAATACCTTAACCGTCGTATCGATAACAAGCTGTTCCAAAACTTCTTTGCGGATTTGCTTTTTAGTGCAACCGTTATGTTCTTTTCGTCCTTGGCATTTGTAATAACGAATTTTCTTGCCGTTTTTACTCGTTCCCATTTCGGCGTTCATAGGCTTACCGCAATAACCGCATTTCAGTTTACCGCGAAGTAAATATACCGCTTCCGTGCTTCTACTGCCTTTTTCGTTTCGGATACTTTTTTCACGTACAATATTGAAAATATCCGTCGGAACGATTTGCGGATAGATATTCGTAAATTCTTCGTTATTGTAGTGATACACGCCCGAATACTTTTCGTTTTTCAGTATGTTGTGTATCGTGTTTTTCGCAAACGGCTTGCCGCGGTTCAAAATGCCTTTTTCATTAAGCGCGGCGATAATATCCTTAACGTATGTGCCTTGCGCGTACTGCTCGAATATGTATCTCACAACTTCGGCTCTGTCTTCGTCTATTACGACTTTACGGTCAATTATTTTATAGCCGTAAATAACGTAACCGCCTGTATAATTGCCTTTACTGCGCGTTTCTTTCATTCCGCGTTTTACTTTTTGCGCTAATTCCGCGGAATAATACTGGTTCATACCTTCGAGTAGCGATTCGAGTATAATGCCTTCGGGTGTATCGGGAATGTTTTCCATAGCCGACACCAATTTAACGCCGTTTTCTTTTAACGTATGCTTATGTACCGCCGCTTCGTATCTGTCGCGTGAAAAACGGTCTAATTTGTATACGATTACATAATTCCATTCGCGTTTCGCGCTGTCACGTAACATTCGCTGAAAGTCGGGACGGTTGTCGTTTGTTCCCGTCATTGCTCTGTCGATATAGGTATCAATCAGAACAATGCCGTTGCGCTCGGCGTATTCCTGACATAC
>CAYJCS010000087.1:0-6868 GCA_964368715.1 uncultured Bacteroidaceae bacterium
TTTTTGGTGCCTGTTCGCTTGTCAAAACGGCGGTTGTGGGATAATATTAAATTATTGGCTTTGAAAATGAGCTGTGACTAGGCTCAATCTTTTGCTTTAGGAGTGCAATATGTCTACAAAAATCGGTATAGTAGGTTATGGAAACTTGGGCAAAGCCTGTGAAAAGATTGCCTTCGAAAGGGAGGATATGGAAGTTGTCGCGATTTTTACGCGCCGCGATCCCAAGTCAATGTCCTCGCCTTTTAACACGATTTTTCAGCGTCAGGAAGACCTTGAATTTTTTAAGGGCAAAATCGACGTGCTTTTGCTTTGCACGGGCTCAGCAAATGATTTGACATACCTTGGACTTAGAGCGGCAAAAACTTTCAACACCGTTGACAGTTTTGACACCCACGCCAGGATGCGCGAATACGTGACCGAAATGCAAAAAACAGCCTTTTCAAGCGATCACCTCTCCTTTGTCGGCATCGGCTGGGATCCGGGTTTGTTTTCGCTTATGAGAGCGCTTTTCGGAGCGGTTTTGACTTTTGGCAACACTCAAACTTTTTGGGGCAAGGGAGTGTCACAAGGGCACAGCGAAGCCATACGCAAAATCGAAGGCGTGGAAAAAGGCATACAGTATACCGTGCCAAAACAAGAGGCTCTCGACGCGGCAAGAGACGGCAGAGGTGAGGCACTCACCACGCGAGATAAACACTTTAGAGAATGTTTTGTGGTGGCTGCTGAAAATGCAAACAAAGCCGAAATCGAGCGTCAGATAAAAATAATGCCCAACTATTTTGCAGACTACGACACGGTTGTGCACTTTATATCCTCTGAAGAATTTGACCTTAATCACAAGGCTATGCCCCACGGCGGAATCGTCATGCGCAGCGGTGAAGTCAACGACAAACACCAAGGGCTGGAGTTTAAGTTGAATTTGGAGAGCAATCCCGATTTTACCGGCGCAGTGCTGACAACCTACGCACGCACCTGCCACAAACTCTTTTCGGAAGGCCAGCGCGGAGCAAAAACCATACTTGATATTCCCGTTGCCGCCGTTTGCAGCGAAGAATGGCTTGACCTAATCGGGAAAGTAATTTGATTGTGACGATAAAAAACGCACAAAAATAATAAGCAGTAAAAACACGCTTTTTAACTGCAAAATTAAAAGCCACAAAAACTAAATTTTATATAAGGTAAATAATGCGCAGATACAAAACCATACTTTTTGATTTGGACGGGACGATAGTCGACAGCAAACCCGGGATACTGAAATGCATACGTCGTGCGCTGGATTTGTACAACATCGCATACAAAGAAAAAGATCTGCACAAAATGGTTGGCCCACCTTTTAGAGTCAGCATGCGCCAATTTTTGGGCATAGGCGACGGCGAATTGGTGGAAAAACTGATTTATGAATATCGCTATGAATACGAAAAAACGGGCTGGCGCGAGTGCAGCGTATACGACGGCGTGGAAGAGATGTTCAAGCGTTTAATCGGCGAAGGCTTTATTCTTGCGGTTGCCACGTCAAAACCGATAAAATTTTCAAAAATTATGTTGGACGATTTGGGATTGTCGGGGTATTTCAAGTTTATCGGCGGTGCGAGTTCCGACGGTGCGAGAGATACCAAAAGCGACGTGATAAATCTCGTTTTGAACGCGCTTGAAGTTGAAGATAAATCGTCTGTTGTTATGGTCGGCGACAGACTATACGACATCGAGGGCGCGAAGCAGTCGGGTGTGGACAGCATAGGCGCTTTGTGGGGTTACGGAGACAGAGAAGAGTTTGAACGTTATGGCGCGACTTATATTTTGGACACTCCCAAATCCGTGGGCGATTTTCTGATAAACGGCAGATAAACTGCCGTTTTTTAATATTTAAACCCCATTTTGCGCAATTTAATTCGTTTGTTATTTTTGTTAATTGGCTATTAAAATCTGCCTTTGAGTGCTATAGATGCAAACTATTTTGCGTTATTAATTTGAGATAAAATAAATCCTGTTCAGCATTTGCGAATCAGTGTGTTTTTTAATTGCGGTAGTTGTTTACGATTTTCAAACGGCAGTCGGTTTTTTCAAAAGTAATATTCATATTGTCTTTATAAAAGACTTGCTCGCCGTCCACGCAAAAACTGGTGAGCGAGTGAAGTTTTAATTCCGCATTTTCAATACGTTTGAAAATAACGTTGCCGTTCTGCTCTGTTTTCAGCCCCAAAAAGAATACACGAAAGAAAGGGAAAAACATTTCGATTTTGCCTAGTATTCCGTCGTGGCGCGGAGAGCGTATCGCAATAAGATGCGCGCTTTCGGAGTCTTCGTCGTAGGCACGGTTAAAGTTGAAACCGAAGCAACGCGGAGATTTCAAAAACATCAAAAGATTGAACTCACCTTTGCAGATTTCTGCGCCGTCACTTGTGACCTCTGCTTTTATGCGGTTGACTTTGTAGGCTTCGAGTATTTTGAAAACGTAGGCTAAAATGCCAAGCCGTTTTTTGTTTTTTACCTTTGCCAGATAACCAATAGGAGTGAACGCGCCTGCCGCCAAAACGTAGGTAAAAATGCCGTCGTTTGCTCTGCCCACAACGGTGGGTTTTGGCGATATGGCATATCGTTTTGCCTTTGCTTTGTCGTTTAGAGTCCCGCAAGGAAAATAATATATTGTGCGGCGGGTTGAATATATTTCGCTTAAAACCGAAGAAAGCGTGCCGTCTCCGCCGCAAACTGCGACGTTGCGATAGCCCGAATAGTTGACGTTGACGTCTTTTGATAAATACACGATATCGTAATCAAATGCTTTTCCCAGTGCTTTTTCCACGCGCTTAAAGGTGCAGTCGCGGCATTTGCCGGCATTTTTATTGATGACGATAAGGCACTTTTCCATTGCGTTAAGGTTTCTCCGATATTCCTCTGTTGGGCATTTTGGTCAAGCGTATTGTGCGCTTCCGATGTCATTTTATGAGTTCGCAAGGCGAAAATGTGTTTACACACGCCTGCGTCGGTGTTATACTAGTATAAATTTTCCGTATGAGGTAATCTATGGCTTACAAGGGCATGGCTCAGATCAACAAGAAAGACTTGTGGACTATTCCCAATCTTATCACATATTTCCGCATTTTGTGTATTCCCGCATTCATTGTTTTGATGGTTTATGCAGGAAAACAAAACTCCACAGTACTTCTCCACGCTGCAATGCTTGTTTTTATGGTTGCCGCAGGCAGTGATCTTGTTGACGGCTGGATTGCCAGAAAATTCAACATGGTGACGGGTATCGGCATGGTGCTCGATCCTTTCGCTGACAAAATTATGCACGTTTCCGTGCTTCTTACTCTCTGCCTTTGCACAGGACTCACTCCTCTGGGAGCGGCGACCGCGGCATTCAGCGGTGGCTGGTACGTTCACTATGCGTTTGTCATCCTTATTCTCTTCAAGGAACTCATTATGATTTGCGCGTCGCCTATTATTATGAAAAAAGGTGCGAAAATTCAAGCAAATTGGATGGGAAAAGTTGCTTCCGCAACGATTTCCGCGGGTATATTTTTAAGCTTCTTCCACCCTCAGGTTTATTATGCCGATTGGGGCATTCTCGCATGGGGACTTTGCCTTAGTTATGCGGCTCTTGCAGGCTATATCAAAGTGATATTTACACAAATCAAGAAAATCAATGCAGGCGAAATGGAACGCGTCACAGACGATAGTGTCAAGTATACAAGCGCAGACAATTCAGAAATTGTCAAGCCAGTTGACGACGTTCTCGAAAGCAAGTGAAACTAAGATCAAAGAAATAAGAATCCTGTAATCACAAAAAAGGCGCAGAAAAAATTTTGTTGCGCTCATAAAGGAATAAATGGAACCTAAGAAAATCGAAATGGAAAAAACCTATAATCCCGAATTCGAAAAACGAATTTACGACGAATGGGTAAAAGGTAAGTATTTTGAGGCTCATCCCAATTGCGAGAAAGAGCCGTTTTGCATTATGATGCCCCCGCCGAATATCACGGGACAATTGCATATGGGACACGCCCTCGACCAAACCACGCAAGATATTTTGACGCGTTTTAAGCGTATGTGCGGTTATGAAACGCTGTGGCTCCCGGGCACCGACCATGCTTCAATCGCGACGGAAGTTAAAATCGTCGAGAAGATGAAAAAGGAAGAAGGCCTGAACAAAAACGACGTCGGCCGAGACGGCTTTATGCAACGCGCCTGGGCGTGGAAAGAGCAGTACGGCGGAAGAATAGTCGAACAGTTGAAACGCCTAGGCACTTCTTGCGACTGGTCAAAAGAGGCGTTCACTATGGACAAAAACTGCTCCAACGCAGTGCTCGAAGCATTTGTCCGCTATTACGAAAAAGGTTTGATTTACCGCTCTGACCGCATAATAAACTGGTGTCCTCACTGCAAAACCGCAATTTCCGACGCGGAAGTGGAATATGAAGAACAGCAGTCAAATCTGTGGTATTACCGCTATCCCGTCGTGGATGCGGACGACTATATCACCATCGCTACAACCCGTCCCGAAACTATGCTCGGCGACACAGCCGTGGCAGTCAACCCCGCCGATGAAAAGATGGCAAAATATGTGGGCAAGATGTTGCATCTGCCTTTGACGGACAGAGTTATACCCGTTGTTGCCGATGATTATTGCGAAATAGGCTTTGGCACGGGTGCGGTGAAAATCACTCCGGCTCACGACCCCAATGACTTTGAACTGGGGCTTCGACACAATCTTGAAGTTATCCGCGTCATAGACGACGAGGGCAAAATGAACGAAAACGCAGGCAAATACTGCGGCATGGACAGACTGCAATGCAGAAAGGCCGTTGTCGAAGATTTGCAATCGCAAGGACTTTTGGAAAAGATTCAGCCTTACACTCATAATGTGGGGCAGTGCTACCGCTGCGGCGAAACGGTGGAAGCCATAGTTTCAAAACAATGGTTTGTCAAGATGAAGCCTCTTGCAGAACCTGCCATAAAAGCCGTAAAATCCAAAAAGATCGAATTTGTGCCAAAACGGTTTGAAAAGATATATTTCAACTGGATGGACAACATCAAAGACTGGTGCATTTCCCGTCAACTGTGGTGGGGACACCGTATACCCGCGTATTATTGCGACGACTGCGGTGAAACGATAGTGGCAAAGACTGCGCCGACAAAATGCCCGAAGTGCGGAAGCACTCATCTGCATCAAGACGAAGACGTTCTTGATACTTGGTTTAGCAGCGCACTTTGGCCGTTTAGCACCCTAGGCTATCCAAAGGAAAACAAAAACCTCAATTATTTCTATCCCACAAGCGTGCTTGTCACAGCCTACGATATTATCTTCTTCTGGGTGGCGCGCATGATTTTCAGCGGATTGGAATTTATGAACGACGTGCCTTTCTCCGAAGTGCTGATTCACGGTATCGTGCGTGACGCTCAAGGCAGAAAAATGTCCAAATCACTGGGCAACGGCATCGACCCGCTTGAAATTATCGACCGTTACGGTGCGGACGCACTGCGTTTTTCGCTTGCAACGGGCATCGCTCCCGGCTCCGATACGCGCTATACGGACGCAAAAACCGAAAGCGCGAGGAACTTTATCAACAAGTTATGGAACGCGTCGCGCTTTGTTTTAACAAACATAAAAGAGGACGACGACCTCACTTTGCCCACGCGCTTTAACGGCGCGGACAAATGGATTTTGACAAGGCTCAACGACGTCATAAAAGAGGTCACTATAAGTCTCAATAAATACGAAATCGGACTTGCCGCGTCAAGACTGTACGATTTTACCTGGACGGAATTTTGCGACTGGTATATCGAAATGAGCAAGCCTCTACTTTACAGTCAAGACGAAGAAACGCACCGCCACGCCGTGGCAATGCTAAGCTACGTGTTGACTCAAATATTGAAACTTCTGCACCCGTTCATACCCTTTATCACAGAGGAAATTTACGGAAAATATGCCCCCAAAGGCAACGTGCTTATGGTGTCGGAGTGGCCTTCTTATAACCGCAAATACAGTTTCAGAAAAGATGAAACAAGTTTTGAAGGCTTGCGCGATATGGTTGTGGCAATAAGAAATATTC
Source organism: uncultured Bacteroidaceae bacterium (assembly GCA_964368715.1). Lineage (GTDB taxonomy): Bacteria > Bacillota > Clostridia > Christensenellales > CAG-917 > RGIG4097. The sequence continues at coordinate 6,054 of CAYJCS010000087.1, forward strand.
GCGCTGAAATGAACGTTTCACCAGCCAAAAAATTGACCGCATACGTAATCGCAAAAGACGAAAAATTTATGCGCTCGGCGGCTACGTATCTTGATAAACTTGCAGGTATTAACGAAGTAAAGTTTGTGGCCGATAAGAGCGAAGTAAGCGAAAAAGTCACCGCTGTTGTCACACACGACGCGGAATTTTTGATACCTTTGGGCGACCTTATAGATTTCGAAAAAGAAAAGGAAAGAATCGAAAAAGAAATTACTCAAACGAAAGCCGATATACAGAAGACCACCGCCCTTTTAGAAAACAGCAGTTTTACGTCAAAAGCACCTCAAAAACTTATTGATAACGAGCGAGAAAAACTAACAAAAGCACAAGAAAAGTGGGCAAAGCTTGTTGATAAACTCTCATTCTGCGAGGTAGACTAAAAACAAATTAGTTTGCTTATAATCGCATATCAAAAGGCGCGCAAGGTGCACATCGGGAAAGACTAAGTCTAAGGAGAAAAAATGAAATACTTCAAGGACACATTCAAATATTTCTTTGACAAAGGAGCGTATTTGGTGCTTCTGACCGTAGTGCCTTCTTTGATGTTGCCATTTTTGGTTTCGCCTTCGGAAGAACTGTATTTTCTGCTTCAATATGAGGATATTAGCTTCTCCTCATTCGGAGCGTTGTACACCCAAATGCACCAGTTGCCTTTCGAGTGGTTTTGGATTGGAATAGTCGGCGTTGTGCTGTACGGTTTTGTTTTGGCTCTGCTTTTTGGAATCGTGGACAGGCATATGCGTATCGGAGAATTCACTATCTCATTTAGGCGCGCC
>CAYJCS010000088.1:0-6859 GCA_964368715.1 uncultured Bacteroidaceae bacterium
GAAACTAATCACGGATTTATAAAAATCGCATTTTTAAGCGAAATTAAAAAACTTATTAATAATGATTCAAAAAGCGAACCGCGCAGGTTCGCTTTTTAATTTTTTTATAAATTTAATTTAGTTGACAAGTTTAAAAATCGTTAAACATAAAACCCGCCCACGGGATTAAAACTCGGTTACTTCGCCGTGCTCTTCATATGGATAAACGTAGCGGCTTATCGGCGGCAGAGAATTGTAGACTCTGTCAATCACCACTCTGCCCATGCCCTTTTCAAATCCGCTAAAATTGCCTTTTACAAGTACATTTTTCATATCCAAGTCAGTACAAAAAACCGCAACTCGCGCATCTTTAGTTAGGTCTTTCAAATCCTCCGCGTAGGGTTTCGCGCTGAAGACTATAACGTCGCTGCCTGCCGACTGTGCCTGCACAACAGGTACAATAACGGGATAACCGTCCTTGTCGATGAAACTTATAAACTTAGGATTGCCAAGACCGTTAAAAAGTTTTTCGGCGAATGGACGCATCACCTGTTCTTCACTTCCGGTCTTATAGGCTCCTTTTTTCAAAATTGCTTTAACAGCGTTAATTCCTATACCCAATAAGTCCAGCTTCCTTTTTTCGGATATATCCTTCAAATCAAAGTAATGCACCGTGTCAATTCCAAAATAAGTATTGAATCTCCACATCTGCATTTGGTTGTAGCGTATATATTCCGCGCCTTCCGTCGCCTTGCCCGTCCAGTCCATTCTGCCCGTCCAAAAACTCATATCCAGCCCCATTATGGCAAACCCCGTTTTGTGACGCACTTGCATGTTCTTTTTGCTTAAACCTTGCGAGAATTGCCCCACGACCATACGCTTTTCGTCTGCGGCCATGAGCGTGGTGAGCAACGAAATATGCGGGTCACCCCATTCGTCGATTGTTGCCACAAGCCCCAACTTTTCGGTTTTTTCAAATGCTTTAATATATTCTTGTTTTACTGTCGTTGCCATAACTAAGCCTCCTGTTCCAGGTGCGTGGCACCTGTGAAATAAACTTCCTTTAATCCTTCTCTTTTTGCAATATCAACCAGTTCTTCCATACGTTTTCGTGTCATTAACTGCGCTTTTTGATATTTCCACTCTTTGTATAGCCTTTCGTATTTATCGCGGCATAAGTTGTTGAAAGCGCACATTTCCCAGCGCGCAAAGTTCTTGCCGGATAGGAATTTGGCAATGCCCGATATATTTTCGTCGCTGTCCGTGGCACCGGGAATTATCGGTGTTCTCACCCAAATTTGCTTGTCGGTGCCCTTGATTTTTTCAATCAAATAATCGAAGTTAAATAGTATTTGTTTGTTGGACACACCCGTAAATTTTCTATGCGCTTTATCGTCGATATGCTTTATGTCGTAGAGGAAAATATCCGTATAGGGAAACACCCTGTCGAAATCCTCTTTTTTGCACATGCCCGACGTATCCACCGCCGTACCTATACCCGTATCCTTTAAGCGTTTAAGCAGTTTTGCCGCTTCGTCGGCTTGCAACATAATTTCGCCGCCCGACAAAGTAACACCTCCGTCTAAGCCAAAATACGCCCTGTCTTTTACCAGTTCCGAAAACGCTTCGTCCACGCTCATTTCGAAGCCCTTTGTTTCGAGCGCGCCTGTGGGGCACGCGTCCACGCACGTGCCGCATGCGATGCATTTTGCACGGTCGATAATTATGCCTTCGTCACTTGCTTTCAATGCTTTTATCGGACATTTTTCCACGCATTTAAGGCACCCCATACACCTTACGGCAATCCACTCGTTCTCCTTCTTTGTGGAAATGCTTTCGGGATTATGGCACCATTCGCATTTAAGCGGGCAGCCCTTCACAAACAGAGTTGTGCGCAGACCCGGGCCGTCCTCGGTGGACATACGTTGAAAGTTTAGTATCAGCATCAAAAACCTCTGTGACTTTCACGCGCAATGATTTCGTCTTGCAATTCTCGTCCGATACTTGTGAAGTAGGCGTTGTACCCCGTCACGCGCACAAGCAAATGCCTGTATTCGGTCGGGTGGAGTTGCGCCTCTTTCAGCACTTCGGGATCAAGTATATTGATTTGAAGTGCCGTACCGCCGTTTTCTATATATCCTTTCAAAAACGCCTTGAACTTTTGCATGTGTGCGGGATCTTTGACCATAGACGTATTGAAAGTTATTGTGTGGCTAGCCCCGTTTGGCAAACAGTTTCTATACGTTCCGTAATCGCCGTTTTCCGCCTTGCCGCCCAAAGCCGTGCCAACGGAGTTGCTGTTGCTGGTCGGACCGTTGATGTCCGCTCCGTTGCTGGGACAAATCGCGTTTGACAAAAACTGATTTTCGGTTCTGCCGTTTGCGCTCGCCTTGAGAATATACCCGGAGCCAATCCAGTAGTTCCAACTGAGCATTCCGGGGCGGAAACGCCTGTTTGTTGCGGTTGTTTTGTATTTCCAGGTTTCGTCAGCCCAAAATTCCATAAACTCGCGCGCAAATTCGTCTGCCGCAATGTCGTCGCGTCCGTATTTGGGTGCGCGGTTTAATGCTTTGGCTTGAAGCGTTTCATAGCCCACCCAGTTAGCTTTAAGAGCGTTTACAAGTTCGCTCAAAGTGCATTCCCTTTTGTCATAAACCAAATATTTAACTGCCAAAAGACTGTCAACCGTGGTGGCAAAGGTAACGCCCTCAATTGTAACAAACCCAAGTTCTGCGCCGCCTTGCGTAACGTCCAAACACTTTTCCGCACAGCCGTTAACCAAAAGTGAAAGATAGGGTGTTGGGTTATATTTTGCGCGTATGCTTTCCGTTGCATCGTAATGCGCGACCATTCTTTTTATAACGTAGACAAGTTGCTTTTTGACGGCGGCATAAAATTTTTCAAAGGTGTCAAAGGATGATAACTCCCCTGTCGGCTCGTTTTCTTGAACTATTTTGCTCCATTTGCCCGACATTCCGTTGAAGAAAGGCAAAAAGTCTTTTCCGTTGCCGTAGACAAGTTCCATAGATTTCAGCAGATTGACGTTGACGTCCACCGTGCCGGAGCGGTCGTTGCCCACCATAGTGTTTTCAAGACAACCCACCGAAGCATATTCAAAGACGTTGCCTTCGTTGATATATTTTTCAACGCCTGCCATTTTGGCCTCGCGCAGCATACCCGCCATTGAACGCTCGTCAAAATTTAAAAGGAAGGGCGCTCCTTGACTGCCCGAAACCATATCAACGACTTTGTCCAAAAGTTTTTCGGGCGAATTTTTGTGCAGACGCACGTTTGGCTTCGGCTCCAAAATCGGCGACATATCGTCTATCAAATCAAGAAGCAAATATGTCAAATCGTTCGTCATGTCCTTGCCGTCTTTTCCAAGGCCGGAAAGATTCATAAGTTGTCCGAATCCCGCCGTAATGCCTTGATTTCCGCCCACGCGCAACTGTGCGTCGTAAACGGTGTTGCAATGCACCCAAAAACAGCCCAAAATTTCTTTCATGAAATCATCGGACATCCCCTCTTTTTTGGAAATCTCATAGAAAGGATACATAAATTGGTCGAAACGCCCAAATGATACGCCGGGGCCGGGATATCGCTCGTCGAACATGACGAGCATATGAGTAAACCACAGCGACTGCACCGCTTGATAGAAATTATTTGCGGGTAGCCAAGGAACAACCGCCATATTATCCGCCATAACTTCAAGTTCTTTTTTGCGGTTTTCATCATTTTCTTTTGCGGCGAGAGTCAGGCATTTTTCTCTGTATTTTTCAGCCAGTTCTTTGGGCATTTGGCTTGCGGTCATCATTGCTCTTAACTGTGCGCCCTTTGCGCCTTGCTTGTCCGATTTTTTCAGAGCGTTATATTTGCTCTCCAAATCTTCGTAAACCGCCTTGAATCCGCCTGTCAAAATTTTGTTGTAATCGGGTATTAAGTGTCCGCTGGTTGCGCCTGCGTTGCCGTATCCGTGAGAAATCAAATACATAATTTCCTTGCGCACCTTAGCAATGGATTTTGCTCTTTCAACGGCCTCTTTTTCGCTCAGGCACATCGAATACATAGCGTTGAAACGCGCGCCGCACAGCAAATCTCCCGGCAAAATTTCCTGCGGGATATGATTCACAATCAAATCCTTTTCATAAATTGCCTTTCTTTCGACAATAGACTGCTTGAAAAATTCGTCGTTTACCGTCACGATTTTGCCGCTTTGGGTAAATCCTGCGGTGAACGGCAGGAAAAACGAGGTCGTTTCGGGTACGATATGATAAGTCAACTCGTCAAAAGCGCAGTCCCATTCACGACCGTTGGAATAGCAGTTGTACTCGTTGTTCCAATTTCGATTTACTCCTTCAAAAAAGTAATCGCGCAACCATTTTACTCTTGGAGTGAGATTTTTCGGTTGCTTTATTGCGTCTTTATACCTGGTCATACAAATTCCTCCCTACTTTCAAATATTCATTCAAAACTTCCGCTCCCTGGTCAAGCAAGACTTCCATTGCCGCTTCCGCGCCGTCAGGATCGTGATTTTTTATGGCATTATATATGTTTTGGTGTTGTTCAAAAATAAATTCACCGTCACCGTTGTTTTTGTAAAACATAGCGACAAATCTTATTATCATATTTTCAAAAGATTTCAACATAAGCGGATAAATGATGTTGTGCGACGCGCAAACAATGCTGTGGTGAAATTGTACGTCCAGCAACACCCGCTCTTTTATAGTTTGGGCTTTTCTTTCACTTTCCGTCACTTTTTCAATTTCGTCCAAATCGTTTTTATTTGCGCGCTCCGCTGCCCTTTTTACGGCTTCGCACTCGATAATTTTGCGGCTTTCAAGCATATTTGAAATAAACTCATTATCGTAAAGTTCGTTTTCGATAATGCCGCTTAAGACTGCAAGAGTGCCTTTTTTCTTCCAGTCCGCAACCACGTTGCATCTGCGTGGCACCGTTAAAATGTAACCTTTGTTTTGGAGTTCGACAATTCCTGCGTTTATTACGCTTCGGCTGACGTTAAAATTTTGGGCAAGGTTGCGCAATGGCGGAATTTTATCCCCCATTTTCCATTCGCCCGAAAGTATTTTCAATTCGATTTTTTTAACAAATTCTTCGGTTAGATTCATAGTTTCCCCCGCGCTAAAAAATCTCACCTGTGGTATTACCACATAATTGATTATATTCTCAATTTTTTATTAAAGTCAATAGGCATCCCAAATTCTCTGGCTCTTTATCTCATTACCACGTTTTTTGATTTGTTTTTCTTCGTTTACAAGTAGGATATTGTTTGCTATTTATATATAAATTCCTATTTATACATTAACGTTCCGACTTTTGGTGCCGTAAATATGAGTAAAAGGAGTTTTATCAAACAGGACTTTTGAATGGGAAAACGTTACGCTTCAAAAAAATTTGCAACTGCCTTTTAAGTCAACGAAGTAATGCAAGCGGCCGCCGATACATATATTGATGCGTTTAAGCGGAAATATATTTGGAGGGCGTATATGGAATACATGCAAATTATCGGCGTGCCTGCAATCGCGCTTGTTGTCTACTGGGTGATAGAACTAATAAAATATACAACGAAAGAGAACGAAGCGTTCAAGAGATTTATCCCCTTAACGGCTGCCGCACTTGGCGCAATACTCGGCATTGTCTTGTTCTTCACTGTTCCTGAAGTAATTGCCGCATCCAACGGCTTTGTGGCGTTTTTGTCAGGCGCCGCAAGCGGACTGTCGGCAACAGGCTTCAATCAAATTATCAAGCAGATGAGCCTTAAAGACACAACCAAAAAAGACGACAACAACGATGGTGACAGCGAAAACAACGGCGGAGATGAGAACAAAGAATGACATTGACTCATTCAAACTGACATATGGCAAATCGAGTATCGTTGCGATTTGTTTTAAAGTGAGTATATAAAGAGAAAAAGTTCAGATAATATTTGTATGACAAATACTTTCTGGGAAGAATTTCAAGAAAAGCCTCACTTTGACACGCTGACAAAGAATATTGAGTGCGACACTTTGATAATCGGCGGCGGTATCGCCGGCCTATTGACCGCTTATGTATTAAAAGAGCGCGGCGTTGACGTGGTCGTTTTGGAGAAAAACGAAATTTGCTCAGGTATAACAAGCAAAACAACCGCCGTTATTTCCGCTCAACACGACACTACGTATAGTGAAATAATCGAAAAACGCGGAAAAAGCGTCGCGAAAGCATATTTAGATGCCAATTTAGAGGCAGTAAAGCAATATATCGAACTTTCAAACACAATCGACTGCGATTTGGACATTATCCCTTCTTGTATGTTTTCAAGAAGTTGCGATATGAAAGAAGAGCAACGTGCTTTAAGTTCGCTGGGTTATGAATGTTTGCACACCACAAACACCGATTTGCCTTTTGATGTTAGGGGTGCGATTGTCTACCCCGATATGGCCGCTTTCAATCCTCTGAAATTTTTATATGCAATTTCAAAGGACTTAAAAATTTACGAGCATACGGAAGTTAAAGATATTGAAGAAAATTACGCCTTGGCAAACAATTTCAAAGTGAAATTCAAGCACGCCGTTGTTGCAACACATTTTCCGTTTATAAATCGTACTGGACTGTTTTTTGCAAAAATGTATCAGGTTCGCTCTTGTGTTGCCGCGTACGAAGGCGCAGTGCCAAAACTCAAGTGGACTTATGTTGCGGAAAATGAAGGCGGATTTTATTTCCGTAATTACAAAGATTTACTGCTTGTCGGAGCAGGCGACCACCGGACGGGAACAAAAACAGACGGATTTGAAAAAATATCTGATTTCTGCAAAACGTATTACCCAATGTCAAAAGAAAAGTTTGTTTGGGCAAATCAAGACTGCGTAACCTTGGACGGCTT
>CAYJCS010000089.1:0-6821 GCA_964368715.1 uncultured Bacteroidaceae bacterium
GTCTTAGGCTTTTATTTTGAGTTAGGTTTGAAAAATCAAATTCATAAAAACTATTTTATCAATCGGCAATCCTACGTGCTTCTATAAAGTAACTCCATCTTGTAGAGGATATTTGCTCAATGACGGCATAGTCCGAAGCCGTATGAAGTATGTAGTTCCCACCAAGATAGAGTGCCACGTGTCCCACACGCTCTATGCCTGTATTATTGTATCTTGACGCGTTGGTGAAGAATAGTAGGTCGCCGCGCTCGATTTCCGATTTTGATGCCCTTGTTCCTTGCAACACTTGATTGCGCGTTGTAAGTCCCAGCATATCTCCGTTGCCGACAAAGAACGCATATTGCATATATGAGGAGCAGTCAAAGGCATTCGTCGTAAAGTTTGTTAACAGCACGCCTTTCCCGTTGTGGTATCTCACCGCTCCGTAAACGTACGGCGTTCCGAGATATTCCAAACCGACGTCGATGACATTCTCCACGCTATCGCTTCCTTTTTTTAACGTGCGCAATTCGGTATATTTTGAGTTTGCGTTGACGTAACCCGTTACTCCTCTTACTTTCGTGACATACCAACCGTTTTCTGTGCCGAAATAACCTAGCATATCACCCGCGTTGAACGAACATAATGCGGAATATTCCCTGCCTGCGCCACTGCGTACGTTCAAGCCGTTTGTTTTAACAAGTATGTATTTTTGATATGTATCATCCAAAGGCGAATCAATATCGGGCGATTCTCCATTTCCATTAGGCGTTTTTTCATCGATAAAAGAATCGGACGGAAAGCCGCCGAAGTTGTTTTCGTTGCCGATTGATTCTGTGTTTATAGGCGAGCCAAAAGTGTTGCATGCCGAAACTAACACACAACCGCAAACTAAAATGATAAGTAAAATGGTTTTCAGTTTGTTTTTCATATACATCACCGAAATCATTTTATCAAAAAATATTCAATTTTTTATATGGGAAATAATGGATTATATATCAACTTTTCTTGTATCTAACGCGGTCAATTTTTGTTCAAATATATTTGGGATATGTGTCGCACCTCCAATTATTCTATTTATTACATTGGAAATATAATCATTTGCTTCATAAATTAGGAATAAATAATTGGGGAACTTCGTTTCATTCTTTACTCGATTTTTGTCTATGTAATGTTGATGAACTATATAATTTCTAAATTTTATTAAAGCAATTAATTCATCCGCTATTTTATTTTCAATTAAGATATTTCTTAAATTATTAATTATTTTTGACGCAGAATTGTAGTTATCAAAATTAAATTTAGTTTTTCCACTATAAATATTTTTTTCTATGGCTAAATAAAGCAACTTATTTATTAAGGATTCCAAATATTGGAATTCTTCGACAATCCGACCCAGTAATTCTCGCATTTCATTGTGCGGCGTTATATAACTTTTATAATTAAAATTTTCTGTAAAAGCTTTAAGATTATCTTCCGCAAATTTCATGTATTCTTCATCATTAAAATGCCACGTAAACTTTCTCTCCACTTTATGCCTCCGCAAACGAAATATGACGAGACTATTTTACATTTAAATATACAACTATTTCTTAATAAATCAAGACGTATCTAGCAAACTGCAAAAGATGGTTAGCTTTTAATATCTGCCTTTTTTGTACGTCTTTGTCAATAATATCAAGGCTGGGGAAACGACTGTGTTCAAAGCAAATTCAATCAAAAAGTTAATTCCGGCGCATACAATCACCAAGAAATAAATCACCGTCATACCCGATGAAACAAAATTGTTTGAAATGGTGTCGCTCATCAAAAGCGCTCCCAGTATGAAAATGCCGGTGTTGATAATCGGCGCGGATGCAGCGGCGACAAAAACAGCGGCAGTCAAATTTTTCTTATATAGAGCCTTATAAAACAACGCGGAAATCAAACCCGCGCAAGTGCCTTTCACAAGGCAGAGCAGCGATGTCAACAGGGGATGTTCGGCAAAGAGTACGGCGGTGAATGCGTCTGCGCCGACAATACCCGAAATCAGCGTTATAAGTCCAAAGGAGAAACCTAAAAACATGCCCGCAAGCGGTCCTAGCAGTATTCCGCCCAATACTATCGGTATCAAAACAAGGCTTATGCTCGTTGCTCCGATTTTTATATAACTGCCCAATGTCTGAAATAAAATTACAAAGCTGAGGAAAATCGCGAATAGCACGAGCCGTTTTGTTTTTGAAATTGAAGCGCTTGCTGTGTCCGGTTTGTTGTTAAATTCGTTTTGTTCGCTTTTTTTATTATCCATTTATTTTGTAAACCGATTGTATCCAATTTCAACATTTTAACACAACAATCTCTTCAAGACAAACCTATAGCCGCAAAATATGGCATAAATGACTAAAATGAAGATAAATACGGTCGAATAAACAAAAAAAAGTAAAGGGTTAGGGAAACCCTTCGCAATAAATGTTAGACTATACAAGACATATAATTGTCCTCACTATGTGCTTGAAGAAATATGCAAGTTGTGTTATACTATACCTACGTATTGATTTAGGGCACAAAGGTGTTAAGTGAGAAAGAATTTGTTCAAAAAATTTAGGGATTCGTTGTTTTCCGTCCTTCCGATAACGGTGATAGTGTTGATTATAGCGTTTTCTATGCTTGACGTTTCGCCTTATTTCATCGGCTCGTTTTTGATAGGTTCTTTTCTTATTGTTGTTGGTATGGCTCTTTTTACAATGGGCGTAGACATGGCGATAATGCCAATGGGCGAAACCTTGAGCACGTCACTTGTAAAAACAAGAAAACCTATTCTGATAGTGCTTGTATTTTTTGTTATGGGCTTTGTCATAACGCTGGCAGAGCCGGACCTTCAAATTTTGGCAACGCAAATCACCGCCATCCCCAACATCACGCTGATTTTGTGCATAGGCATAGGGGTGGGTCTTGCTGTCGCAATTTTTGTGTTGAAAGTGTTGCTCAAAGTCAAACTCAACTATATTTTGATTGGACTTTACGGTTTGGTTTTTATCTTGTCGTTTTTGGTTGACAAAGATTTTGTCGCAGTCGCCTTTGACGCAGGCGGAGTGACAACCGGTCCGTTGTGCGTGCCTTTTGTTATGGCATTATGTTTGGGGTTATCCAACATAAAAACAAACTCTAAAAGTGACGACGACGGCTTCGGTATGGTCGCTTTGACGCTTGTCGGGCCCATAATCGCAGTTTTGATTTTGGGCATCTTTTTTAAATCCGACAGCATCATAATAGAAGAAACAGTGCCGGCAATCGACAGCGTAAAAGATATGTTTATGAGTTTTGTTGTCACGATTCCGTCCTCAATGAAAGACGTTGGTATTTCTCTCGTGCCGATTGTTGCGCTTTTCGGCATATTTCAATTGGTAAGACTAAAACTGCCAAAACCGCAAATAGTCAAAATCATCATAGGCGTACTTTACAATTTCGTGGGATTAGTGCTCTTCTTTGTGGGCGTCTACGCAGGGTTCTTGCCAATGGGTAAACTCATCGGTGCGGGGTTGGCGCTGAAATCATACAACTGGATTTTGATTATTATTGGCGCAATATTGGGTTTTGTCATCGTTTTGGCAGAACCATCCGTGCCCGTTTTGAACAAACAAGTTGAAGAGATAACAGGCGGCGCGATTTCAAAAAAATCAATGCTTCTTTGTATGTGCATAGGCATATCCATTGCAGTAAGTTTGTCAATGGTAAGAGTTTTGACGGGCATAAATATTTTGTATTTCATAATACCCGCCTATACAATCGCTCTGATATTGTCATTTTTTGTACCGCCGATTTTCACTTCTATAGCATTCGACTCAGGCGCGGTTGCATCAGGACCGATGACCGCAGTTTTTTTGTTGCCTCTTGCTATGGGCGCGACGAGCGCGTTGGGCGGGAACATATATACAGACGCTTTCGGACTTGTATCGATGGTGGCTATGGCACCGACAATCACCATTCAAATACTCGGACTGGTCTACAAAATCAAGAGCGGAGCAGTCAAAAAACAAATCACTGGTGCGGATCTTGAAGACACAGTTGTCGACGTTGAAGAACCAATCGAATTTGACGCCGATAACGAGCAAATAAACCAACATAAAACAGAAGATAGTACTTTGACCGGCGCTGAAGGTAAGGAGTAAAGATTATGATAGTAGATGGGGTTATAAAACCGATAAAACTGCTTGTTGTCATTGTCGACCGCGGAAAGGGCAAAAATATCACGAAACTGCTGAATAGTTTTGACGTTGTCTACAACCTTATCGCATTGGGAGAAGGCACTGCACCAACGGAATTTCAATCCTACTTCGGTTTTGGTGAGCCTGAAAAGGACATTATTTTTGCCTGTCCGTCAATCGAAAATTTATCTAATGTGAAAACCGCATTGCAGGAACTGATAAGTGAAGACACACCAAATTCAGGTTTAGCGTTCACAATACCGATAACAAGTGTTTCGGGTATCAAAGAATTGAAGTATATACTGGGCAAAACGGAGGGCTAGAAAATGGCAGAGCATGAATATTCACTTATAATTACAATCGTCAACAAAGGTTATTCGGACACCGTTATGGAAGCGGCAAGGGCAGAGGGCGCGCGCGGCGGCACAGTTATGCACGCAAGGGGTACCGGCGCACTTGAAGTTACCAAGTTTTTAGGCTTTACAATCGAGCCTGAAAAAGATTTCGTTTTGATTCTTGCCGAAACCGAAAAGCATACCGCCATAATGAAAGCAATCCACTCAAAAACCGGACTGGGAACAGCCGGCAACGGCATCGCATTCTCGCTCCCAGTCCAAGACGTCATCGGAGGCTTCAGTCTCAACAACCAAGATAAATAAGTTTGCATTGCTATTTTGTGCGATATAAAAAACCGCAGAATTATTACAAAAAAATAGGCAAAAAAGCTATTACCTTTATAACAAAAAAAGCGACATTTTTGTCGCTTTTTTATAACATTATGCCTTTTTTTCGTTTCCTTTCAATCTTGATTTTTCATAGTTATACGCAATGCTTGTGCCCACGCACACATCCTCGACTTTTTCAATCATAAGCCAGTCATCCATATTGGTTTGCTTTTCAAATTCGAGTTGTGGCGAGATTTCTGTCACAGAACCAAAAGACACAAGGCAAAGGCAGGTTTTGTGCCAGCGCTCCCGTTGTTTGCTTGACAGTGCAAGGGCTTTTGCGTTGTCGTCAAACACGCGCGCAATCTCCTCCTCAGAGATTTTGTAATACTGTTTGACAGCGGTCACAACGGCAGTTGCAGAGATTTTCAGCGAGCCTTTCTCCATAAAGTAAAGCCTATCGCCCGCAAATACTCTGTCAAACGGAATTTTCCGTCCGCCCGCTCCGCGAACAATCATAGTCTTTTCGCCTAACATAATCTTGTCAAGCAATCTTTCGCCCTTCTTCCCACCATTATCGGTGTATACCACATGTACCATACAAATACTTGTTCGAAACTAATCTTATTTAATATTTTTAGTTACCCTATACGTTATCGGATTAAAAACATAATCACGCTCTAAAAGTTCCTGCGTAATTATCTCTATTTCTCCCAAATTGGTATCTATATCGTAATTATAAACTCTATAAATTACTGCGCTGTTTTTATAAATATCCATAAAGTTTTTTTCATTTTCTGACATGTAAAATGGAGTATTGATGTTCCCTTTAGTAGTTTTTACTTCGATATATAACAGTTCAAAGTTATCGTCTCGTCGTGAAATAATATCATATCCTGCACCATCTCCATATCTTCTTGAAAAATGTATCACTTCATCGAGAATGTTAAATGACACACACAAATCCTGTAATCTTTTTCGTTCCCATTCTAATGCAAATGTTTCGCCAGCATTACCTAATGCAGAGTTTTCATTATTAATGGTATTAAAATCTACTCTACGTGTTGTAAAATTGCGACGTTTTTCTTTTCTTTCTTTTATGGCTTTTTTCGTTATTTGCGCATTGGCAACATTGGCAATATTTTTTTCTCTTGCGAAGAACACCGCAGGTTTATATGTTTTATCGATAATATAACCATTTCGAATGGATATTCCTTCGGGAGCATGCGCAACGACATTTCGTACTATTTGTGAAAATTTATCATCTTTTCTGTTCGCGAGGATTGTTAAGTCTTCCGGATCTAGAATCAAAATTGTTCGAAGTAATTTAATTAATTCTGTTACAGTCAGTTTTCCATTTTCTTCTACAAGTCCTTTAATGTAAGGGTGAAGACTACTTTCTGATATAGCCATAATTATCCTCCTGTGCCTAGTAATTTGTTATAATTAAATGTTTTGTCCTTTTGTTATTTCTGTTTTGGAAACTTACCATATATTTTTTATCAAAACTTCGCACATTAAGAGTTCTGCCATTTTTAATTTTTTCTCCATCTTGATATAAATCTAAAATAAAATCGGTATTTTTTATTATCAACATAAAGTAACAATTACACTGAGTTTTTAAGTAGTTTGCCAATCGATTTTGGTCGTTCTTTTCAAAGGTAATATTCGCATATGTGCTAAACTCCGTATCATATGGAGGGTCAAGAAACATAAAATCATTTTTTGATGGTTTGTATTTTTCCAAAAAACATTCAAAATCATCGCTTACTATAGTTGTATTGTTAAGTTGCTTTACTATTTCATTGCTTTTAAAATAGACTAACTTTTTACTTAAAGATTTTTTATTGTACGAAATGCCGCCATAAGGTACATTAAACTTTCCATTCAAGTTATATCTAAACATAGAGGAATAGCAGAATTCTCTAATAAAAAAATAAATTGCCGTATAAAATGTCTTGGAGATACCCAAGTCATCTGTATTATTATATAG
>CAYJCS010000090.1:0-6749 GCA_964368715.1 uncultured Bacteroidaceae bacterium
GATTGATATACACTTAAATCCCTTTTGTTTAACTTGCTCGACGGCTTCGGCGGCGCTTGTGGCGAAAAAGGTGTTTGGGTTTATCTTGACTGCCACTTGATACAGCCTTTTCGTGTTGGCACTGGTATGGCTTCCTAAAACAACCACGGTATCGCATTCTCTCGCGAGCGTACGCGCTTCTTCCTGTCTAGCTTTTGTAGTATAGCAAATCGTATTGAAAATGCCAACTGATTTTTCACTTGTTTTTTGCAAATGTTGCACATATTCGGCCACTTTTTCGTATTTATCGGCCGTAATTGTGGTTTGAAAGATAATACAGACGGGGTTTTCACCTATTTTTATGTCATCTTTTTCTGAAATGACTGACGACTTCCCGATGGCGTAACTGATTGAACCTGCAACTTCGTCGTGGTTAACATCGCCAATCAAAATTATTTCTTTCCCCTCGTCGGACTCAGCTTTTACGATGCCGTGAATTTTTTTGACAACGGGACAAGTCGCGTCATACAAAATCACTCCTCGCTCTTCAAGTTCGCTTTGCGTTGACAAAGGAATTCCGTGAGCGCGAATGAGCGCAACGTCACCTTTTTTTAGTTCCCCCCAACGCTCTTTTGAAAGGCAAACCGCCCCTTTAGATTGCAAAAAACTCACAACGTCCTCGTTGTGAATGAGCGCGCCGAGCGTATAAATTTTTCCGTATTTTTCTGCGAGTTCCAGTGCCTTGTCAACGGCGGTTTTCACCCCTTGACAAAAACCTGCGTTTTTTGCGACGATAACCTTCAATTTGTTACCTTTCCTTGTTTAATTCCCATGCTTATTAAGTTTTGCTTCGACGTATGCGTTGCAAAGTGTCTGCGTTTCTTCCATATGCGCTCTGACGACCGCAGTGGCGCGCTTTTTGTTCTCTTCCGTCGGTTTATCACCGTAAAATTCCTGCAAATCAAACGGCTTGCCGATATAGAGCCAATTACGACGGAACATCTTGTGCGGACGATAATAAAATATCGGCAGAAGCGGTTTTTTTGCTTTTATCGCAAAACGCGCCGCGCCGTCTTTGAACTCGCCCATCACCCTGTAATCTCCCTTGTTGCGTGTGCCTTCGGGAAAGATTAGTAATTGTTTATCCGCTTTTAGTACGTTCAAAATTGATTTCACGGCATTGACGTCGGCCTCGCCGCGGTGAACGGGAATACCGCCCATCTTAGGCAAAAACCAGGAGGCTATTTTCGTGCCGTCAAAGGCTTCGGTTTTGATGACGACGTGAAGTTCCTTTTTGAACATTTTAGGTGCCGGAATAATGCCGTCAAGCGCGGAAAAGTGATTGCAGACAATAAGTCCGCTACCAAAATTTTCGTAGTTTTCTACATTAACGATTTCAGTGCGCCACAAAAGTTTTACAAAAGGTACGAGAATAAATCTCAGCGCTCTGTAAAACAGCATCCTGTTTTTCTTTTCGCGCGGCTTTTTCTCTTTCGCGGCAATTTGCACGTCGTTTTCCGACTTTGTTGTCTCATTTACTGCGTTCATTTTGTTTTTTCCTCAACAATTTTAACAAGAGTGCTCACCACTTCATCAATGGTCATTTTTGTTGTATCAACTTCTACGGCGTCGTCGGCTTTAACAAGCGGCGCAATTTTTCTGTGACTGTCATTATAGTCGCGCTGATTGATGTCAGTCAGTATTGTGTCATAATCCGCGCTTTTCCCAGTTTCAATGAGTTCTTTGTATCTGCGATTTGCCCTCTCTTCGGGAGAGGCGACAAGGAAAATTTTGCAGTTCGCGTTCGGCAACACAAACGAGCCAATATCTCTTCCGTCAAGCACCAAATCATGTTGAGAGGCAAATTCGCGCTGAATGTCCACCATCTTGTAGCGAACGCAACCGTGCGCGCTTATATCGCTAGCCGCTTTTGACATATAGTGTTCTCTCAAATGCGACGTGACGTTTTCGCCGTTCACACTGATTTGCTGTCCCTGCCCTTCGGGATAGTAAATTTCCATTTTCATATCGTCAAGCAGTTGCTCCACCGCTTTTTCGTCTTGTACGTCAACATCGCGTTGAAGTGCGTAATAAGCCGTTGCACGGTACATTGCGCCGGTGTCGAGATATACGACGTTAAAACGTTTTGCGAGCAGTTTAGCGACAGTGCTTTTTCCTGCGCCGGCAGGTCCGTCTATTGCGATATTAAGCATTTTCAACCTCTTTTCTTTGATCCGTTGAGTTTTTTTTGTTTAAATATTTATTTGTATTACGCTTCGTTTCGTTACCCTAATTTTGTATCGTTACGTTTGTGTTTTGACTTCGATTTCTGAATATCGGCTTTTCATTCTTCTGTTTTTTGTGTGCTTTTCAGTATATCGCGCGCCGCGGCAACTCCCGTTGCGAAGGCGATTTGGAGATTAAATCCGCCCGTCAGCGCATCAACATCCGCCGTTTCGCCCACAAAATACAAACCTTTATGCAGTTTGCTTTCTCCGCAAGGCGTAAGTTCTTTGGTGGAAATACCGCCAGACGTAATAACCGCCTGTTCAACGCCAGACAGCGATTTGACTTTGAAAGTCAAATTTTTGAGTGTATAGCACAACCGCTGGCGCTCCTCTTTTGTGATGGAATTGACCTTTTTGTTTTCGTCTATCTTTGCCGCTTTCAAAACGTACATATTCAGTCTATCGGGCAAAAGCGCTCTCGACACGTTTTTTACGTCCTGATTTTTCCGTTCTTCAAAATCGCGCATTATGCGGTTTGAAAGTTTTTCTTCGTCAAGCGCAGGCTTCAAATCCAGCACAAGCGTCACACCGCTCAAACGGTTGATATACGACGATATCGACAGCGCAATGGGGCCGCTCAAACCGTTATTTGTGAACAGCATTTCGCCGAATTCCGACCGTATTATTCCGCCTTTTTCGTCCAGTGCAGTCAAACTTACGTTTTTTAGCGAAATGCCTTCAAGTTCCTTCACGCTTTCCGCAGTCACAATAGACGAGAGCGCGGCAACGGGTTTTGTTACGGAATGTCCTAAGCCTTTTGCGATGTTATAGCCATCGCCCGTCGAGCCTGTTGACGGATATGTTATGCCGCCTGTTGCGACAATCACTCTGTCAAAATCCTCTTCAAACAATTTATCACCGCGACGATATGAAACTTTGTAACCTTCGTTTGCGGTTGAAACGGATTTTACGTCGCATTCGGTAAAAAAATCCACACCGCTACGCTTTATTTCATTTGTCAAAGCACGGATTATATCGCTGGATTTGCCCGATAGCGGGAATACCCTGTTCCCTCTTTCGGTCACGAGCGGCACACCCAAACTCTCGAAAAATTCCATGGTGTCGCTTGGCTTGAAACCGTAAAGCGCAGAGCGCAAGAACTTGTTCCCGTGGACTACGTTATCCAAAAATTCTTCGATTTCGCAGTCATTGGTGACGTTGCATCTGCCCTTTCCTGTAATATATAATTTTTTGCCAACCTTATCGTTTTTGTCAAAAAGGCAAACTTTCTCGCCTCCGCGTGCTAAGAATACGGCGGCAATGCTGCCGGCTGCACCTGCACCGATAACGGCAACTCTCATAGCACCCACTCCGTTGCAGAATACCATTCCAAAAGGTCTTCGTCTCGCGCAATCACACGAACCGGAGTCACGGTGATATAGCCTTGATCAATGTATTTAGCGTCGTTTTCTTCCGCGCTACCGCTGCAATCCAGCGTATAGCCTGTCAACTGATATCCGCCCGGCGTTTCTTCGTACCAATCGTTGTAGCGTCTAAGCCCGATAGGAACAACCTTAACTCCTCTGTTGCCCGCTCTTTTTGCGGACGGTATATTCACGTTTAGCGTCACCATATCCGGCAAACGCTTGACCATTTCGTCAAGATTATCCGCTATAAATTGAGCCGCGAAGGAGTAATCTCCGTCTTCGTCTAAAAGTGACACGGCGATACCTTTCACTCCGAGTATCGATGCCTCACTTGCCGCGCCGAAAGTACCGGAATATATTGCATCCGTGCCAATGTTTAAAACAGTATTTATTCCTGCAATCACAAGGTCGAATTTTTGAGATGAATATAAGTGTTCGATAGCAAATTTCGTGCAGTCCGCGGGCGTGCCGTCCAAAACGTGACAAGGACAGTCCACTTCGTAGTCCGTTCCCTTTGTTATCGACAGCGTGTCGACTATTCTGTAATGCAGTTTTCTGACAAACGAAAGCGAGTGGCCGGCACCCGAATTTTCTCTTTCGGGCGCGACAATAAACACTTCGTGTTTATCTTTCAATACGGCAGCCAAATATAGCAGCCCTTTTGAATTATATCCGTCGTCGTTTGTAAGCAGTATCTTCATCGCAAATTTATAAGGTAATTGGCTTCCGCCTCGCTCAGTTCTCTCACGCCGCCTCTTGACAATCCGCCCAGTCTAAGGTCGCCCAAAGCAACGCGCTTAAGAAACACAACGTTTTTTTCAACGGCTAAAAACATACGTCTGATTTCACGGTTTTTACCCTCGAAAAGTATGACTTCAAGGCGTGTAAAGCCCTTTTCAACCGCCGTCACTTTGACCTTTGAATGGCCGAATTTGACACCGTCTACAACAACGCCTTTGCGTAATATCGCAAGGTCGCTCTCGGCAATTTCGCCCTCGATTTTAACCACGTATGTTTTGGGTATTTCATTTGACGGGTGCGTAAGTTTGTTAATTAGCGTTCCGTCGTTGGTAAAAATGAGCAATCCTTCGCTGTCAAAATCTAGTCTTCCGACCGGCATAAGGCGCTTCTCTTTGAACGAGGGATCCAGATAATCGTAAACGGTTTTTCTGGGTTTTTTGACTTCTGCGCAAGCGCTTTGATTTGCTTGTTGAGCAATCGGATTTGGCTTTGAAACCGCTTTGTCTTCCTTTTTATCTTCCCTTCCGTTTTTTATATCGCCGCTGTCGTCGGCGGTGGTGATGCAGCCCTTCGGCTTGTTGAACATATAATACTCATAATGAGTGACGGGGACGACCTTTTTCCCTTCCACGTAAACTACGTCGTTCTTATCGTCCACATCCGTGCCGAGTGTCGTAACCGTCTTTCGGTTTATAGAAACTTTGCCTTCTAAGATTAGTTCGTCGGCTTTACGGCGAGAACATACTCCGCATTCGGCAAGATATTTGTTAAGTCGCATAAAAAAATTACCACCTTAATTGGTAGTAATATTATACACGTTATCAGTCTTTAAGGCAAGCGATTGCGGATTAGTTAAAAAAATAGCAAAAATGGCAAAAAAACGGAAATCATTTGCTAAGTTTTACTGTTTTCAGCGGTCTGATTTTTCAAATCTCGCTATCGTTATTTTGTCCTGACATTAATTTGAACTATCGGCAGTTTAGGCGGTTTTAACGTTCAAAATTTCGCTGCCGTCACGCTTTATAGGATATGAACGGGGAACAAATTCTCCTCTTGCGTCGTATGAAGCGTAAACGTCGATTTCATGCCTGACGTTGGTAATTGAACCGTCGACGTTTTCAGGCGGAATCAATGCGGTTTCAAGTGGTTGCATAAAATAGGTTGAAAACGCATTGTCAAGTAGCGTCTTGCTCCTCTGCCACATATCGGGACAGTTTAGCGTTACGCAAATCAGTTGCATGCCGTCGCGTTTTGCACTGCTGACTAAACACCTTCCGCTTTTTTTGGTGAATCCCGTCTTTACGCCGTTTGCGCCTTCGTAGGTTTTCAGCATTTTATTTTTGTTGACAAAACAATGCGTTTTTTCTTCATCGCAGTGAAAGTTAATAATCCGAGTTGACACGATTTTGGCAAACACAGCATTGCTCATTGCCTTTGCGGTTATCAACGCCAAATCGCGCGCCGTGGTGTAGTGATTGTCGTTGTGAAGTCCGTGCGGATTTACAAAATTGCTGCTTTTTGCTCCGCACTCTGCCGCTTTACGGTTCATAAGCGCGGCAAAAGTCGGAATATCACCGCTCACTGCAAGCGCAAGAGTTACGGCGGCGTCGTTGCCGCTGCGAAGCATCAGCCCGTAAAGCAATGCCTCGACGCTGATTTTTTCGCCCTCTTTGAGATAAATTGAAGAGCCTTCCACACCAACTGCCGCTCTCGGTACTGTTAGGATTTTATCTAGGGGCAAACTCTCAATTACTGCCAGCGCGGTGAGTATTTTTGTGGTGCTTGCAGGATACACCTTGTTGTCCTCTCCTTCACCGTAAAGGAGTCTGCCACTGGACTGTTCGATAACAATATAACCGCTGTTTTGCTGCGCATAAGCAACGCTTTTCGGTTCATATTTTCCTGTGCCGATTAGAAAAACGAATGCAATTTGAAAAATTATCGCGAAAAACGCAGGCAGAAAAGAACGCATTAAAATCGATAAGAGTGTTGATTTTTTGTTAGTCATCATTTTTTTCATCTTTCAAAACGTTAAAAGCGGCGCGCGCAAGATCCATCCATTTGTTGTCCAAACTTGTTTTGTCAACAGTGATAAATTTCTTTTCCCGTCCGCAAATCAAAAACCCTAAGGGAGTGACGGTAACTCCCGCGCCGCTCGCTCGTGCAGCAGGATATTCACCCTCGTTCTTTTTGTCTAAAGTTGCGCCGTATTCTCCACCGCCCGCGACAAAGCCGAAACTGAGTTTTGATACGGGCAAGATGATGGTGCCGTCGCCGTTTATTATCGGCTTCCCGACAACAGATTCCGTTTCTGCGACAGTTTTTACGTTTTCGATGGTCTGTCTGACCAGTTCCTGTATGTCCATTATTACCT
>CAYJCS010000091.1:0-6747 GCA_964368715.1 uncultured Bacteroidaceae bacterium
CGAATTTTTAAGTGTACTGGTGTCGTCATTCGGCATCAGTGCGGTAAACGGACTTCGCGAAAAAAAGTTGGTTGAAGAATTCAACATTCATCAGCGCCAAATGCCCGCGTCGGCTCTCAAACGCACCTATGCGCCCGTAAAACACACAAAAGCCCAATCAGCCGCGGTAAAAGAGATTTGTAACGGCAGCGGAGTTTATCTTCTGCACGGTGTCACGGGCAGCGGAAAGACGGAAGTTTACGAAAGCGTAATCGAATGTATGCTAGAAAAAGGAAAATCCGCAATTATGCTGGTGCCCGAAATTTCTCTGACACCGCAGATGCTTGGCATTTTCCGCGCACGTTTCGGTGACGAAGTGGCAATACTTCATTCGGGGCTAAACGCCTCGGAGCGTTATGACGAATGGAAACGTCTTAAAACCGGCGAAGCGAAAATCGCCATTGGCGCACGCTCCGCAATATTTGCGCCACTTAGTAACATCGGCGCAATCTTCATTGACGAGGAGCACGACACCAGTTACATATCTGAAAACAATCCACGCTACGACACGAGGGAAGTCGCGCAGTTTAGAGCAAGCGTGGACGGCGCGGTACTGGTTTTAGGCTCTGCAACTCCGGATATATGCACCTATGCAAAAGCGACTGACGGCACTTTTAAGCTTATAACTTTGCCTGACAGAATCTCGTCATACAAACTTCCCGATATGGAACTTGTGGACATGACGAGAGAGTTTAGATACGGCAACCGCACAATGTTTTCTGCAACGCTGACTGACGCGATCGGAGAGGCGCTAAAACGCAAAGAGCAGATTATGCTCTTTATCAACCGCAGAGGTTTTTCGTCCTTTTTACGCTGTAAAGAGTGCGGATATATCCCAAAATGCAAAGGGTGCGACGTGTCGCTGACGTATCATAAAGGTGAAAACAAACTAAAATGCCATTACTGCGGCGCGTCTTACGCCGCCATAACAAAATGTCCGAATTGCGGCTCACTTGACCTAAAACAAGGCAGAGTCGGCACCGAACAAGTTATGTATGCGCTAAAAAGTCTGTTCCCGGGTGTCAAGTGCCTCAGAATGGACAGAGATACCACGCAGCATAAAGATGCCTATTTTGAAATTTTGGACAAATTCGGCAAAGGCGAAGCCGACATCCTTATAGGCACGCAGATGATTGCCAAGGGCCACGATTTCCCAAACGTAACCCTTGTGGGAATTATGGAAGCCGACGCCGCGCTGTTCTTTTCGGACTACCGCGCAAGCGAAAAAACCTTTCAACTTGTCACTCAAGTGGCAGGAAGAGCGGGCAGAGCGTCAAAAAAAGGCAGAGTAATACTTCAGGCATATATCCCGACGCACTACGTTTTCAAGTTTGCAAAAACCTATGATTACGAAGGGTTTTTCAAAACTGAATTGAACCGCCGCATGGTCACAAAGTTCCCACCGTACAGCGAGGTTGTGAGAGTTCTCATCTCTTCGCCTGACGAAAACGACAGTGAAATGACGGCAAGAGAAATATACAAAAAGATAAAGGCATTACAAGATGAATTTGGCGATTTTATCCACTTGCACGGTGCGAAGTCGCCAATCACAAAAGCGGTGGGAATGACACGCTATCAGGTCGTGATGCGGCTTTATCCGCAAAACGCAACCAAAATAATTGAAAAAATATATGCAATAACGAGCGAGGTAAAACCTAACAAAGGCACGGTTTTTGTGGAGATAAATCCGCAAAGTCTGTTTTAAGGTAAACGCTATGGCAACCAGAAAAATTATACAAATACCGGATCCTATCCTTTTTAAAAAATGCCGCATTGTCGAAGATTTTGACAAGCGGTTAAGTCAATTACTTAACGATATGCGCGACACGCTTATCATTGCCGACGGTGCGGGACTTGCCGCTCCGCAAGTGGCTGTTTTAAAACGCGTTGCCATCGTCAAAACAGAAGACGGTTACTTTGAACTTGTCAACCCTGTCATCAAAGAAGTAAAGGGCGAACAGACAGGCATTGAAGGCTGTCTTTCCGTCAAGGGCAAATACGGCGAGGTAACGCGTCCTATGGACGCCGTTGTTGAAGCGCAGGACAGAGAGGGGAAATTGCACCGTTATGAAGTGTCAGGCTTTACCGCCCGCGCGTTCCTGCACGAGATAGACCATTTGGACGGCATAGTGTATACGTCAAAATGCAAAAATCTGATGAGTGAGGACGACGAATGAAAATCGTGTTTTTAGGAACGTCCGATTTTTCCGAAACTGTTTTTAAAAAACTCAATTCGGTATATCCCGTAGCCGCTGTCGTTACAGGCTTAGACAAGCCGTCGGGCAGAGGTTATGAACTAAAACCGAGTGCTTTGAAGGTTGCCGCAACCAAAGCGGGTGTCAAAGTTTTACAGTATAAAAGCGTTTCAAAAGAGGGCATTAACGACCTAAAAATGCTTGAGCCCGACCTTATAATCACGGCGGCATTTGGGCAAATACTCTCCGACGAATTTTTGTCCGTTCCAAAATTCGGCGTAATAAACGTGCATGCATCGCTGCTTCCTCGCTACCGCGGTGCATCGCCCATTCAAGCGGCTATACTAAACGGCGACAATATAACGGGAATTACCATTATGCGTACCGTAAAAGCCGTTGACGCAGGCGATATACTGCTTAAAAAACAAATCGAAATTTCTCACATAGACACCGCAGGCTCGCTTTTTGAGCGCCTTGCTTCCTTGGGCGGAGAAATGATTGTCGAAGCGGTAAAACTCATTGAAAGCGGCAAGGCGGTCTACACTACGCAAAACAACGACGAAGCCACTTATTGCCGTATGATCAAAAAGACGGACGGACTTATTGATTTTGACAAAACGTATAAGGAGTTGGATTGCTTTGTCAGAGCAATGACACCTTGGCCGTGTGCTTTTACGCATATCGGTGAGAAAACCGTCAAAGTGTATTCGGTTACTCCCGCACTTGGTGAACAGTCGGCGGTAGTCGGGCAAGTTTTAACTGCCAACTCAAACAGAGGGCTAACCGTTGCGTGCAAAGACGGTGCGGTTAGGCTCACAAACTTACAGCCTGAAAACAAATCCAAAATGACAGACGTCGCCTTCCTTAACGGAAATCCCGTAATGGTAGGCACCATACTCAAATGAAAAATCACATTGACGGCGCATTAAAAATTCTTACAAAAGTTTTCCGCGACGGAAGTTATTCCGGCATGGCGTTTATCGGAGAGGATTTTTCCGATATGAGCGCAAAACTTGTTTACGGAGTCCTTGAACAGAACGTAAAAATCGAATATATACTGGGCGGTCTTGTCACCAAAAAGGCAAAACCCACAGTTGAAATACTTCTTAAAATCGGCGTGTACGCCCTAGAAAATCTCGACAACGTTCCTCCTGCGGTAATTGTCAGTGAGTGCGTTGAGTGTGCCAAAATGAACGGCAAAGAGGGCGTGAGCGGTTTTGTTAACGCAGTGCTTAAAAAAGTCGCTTCAAAAGCCTACAAATTACCTTCCGAAAGCGACCCCGATTATCTGTCAGTCACTTATTCCAAACCTCGCTGGTTTGTGGATAAACTCATATCCCAATACGGCAAAGAAACGACATTGAAAATCATATCCGTAAAGCCACGGCTGACTGAGCACGTCCGCGCAAACACAAGACTTGTAAGTCCAAAAAAACTTGCCTCGATTTTTGAGCAAAACGGCATAGAATATCAAGCGAGCGAAGCGGGCGGGTTCTTTTTAAATATTTCAGACAAAATCAAACAGTTGTTTTCGGACGGTTATCTGACTTTTCAATCGCCGTCTTCAATGCTTGCGGTGCAAGCGCTTAATCCAACCGACGGCAGCAAGATATTAGACCTTTGCTCCGCACCCGGCGGCAAAGCGGTGTATATGTCGGAGTTGTGCCAAAAAAGCACGATTGTCTGCTGCGACATTCACCCTCACCGCATAGAACTTATCAAAAAATATGCCGCTCGTATGCACGCCAAAAATCTGACGATTTCCGCTTGGGACGCAACTCAACTAAAAGAAGAATGGATAGAAAAATTTGACTACGTTTTAGTTGACGCGCCTTGCTCGTGCTTTGGCACATTTCTAAAAAATCCCGACGTATTTTTAACACGCGGCGAAGACGAAATATTAAAACTTTCCTTAGTTCAAAAGAGCATAATCGACAACGCTCTAAAATACGTCAAACACGGCGGCAAACTTGTATATTCGACTTGCACACTGTTTTTAGAAGAAAACGGCGACAACCTTGACTACGCGCTTAGTAAAGGCGGTTTTGAACAAGACAAAATGTGTATTCCGTTTGAAAACAACGGTTCGTTTCAAGTATTGCCCGACTTTAACTGGGACGGATTTTATCTGGCAAAGCTGAAACGCATATAAACAAATAAGATACGATGCAAAGCGATAACATACAAAAACTTCAACTTTTAGGGCTCAATGCGGAAGAAATTTCCGCGCTGTTGCCGTCTGCACCGCGCTACAGTGCAGGGCAGATTTTCCGTTTTCTTCAAAGTGGTTATGATTTTGATGCGATGACGTCTTTATCAAAAGCCATGCGAGCCTATCTAAAAGATAATTTTATTGCCAATCCTGTAAGTATAATTGAGACTTTCAAAGGGAAATCAGGCACAGAAAAATATCTTTTCAAACTGCCTGACAACGAAGTTATCGAGGGCGTTTATATGCCTCACGACTATGGCGACACGCTTTGCGTGTCCACTCAAATCGGATGCCGTACGAACTGCTCATTTTGCGCAAGCGGAATGGACGGTTTAAAGCGTAATCTTTCTGCAGGGGAGATTTTGGGGCAAGTCATTGCAGTCAATGCCCTTAAAGGCGGAAATATTGAAAAACGAGCCGTCACAAATATTGTGCTTATGGGCAGCGGCGAACCGTTTGACAATTACGACAACGTGCTGAAATTTCTCGACCTTGTGTCAAAACCACAAGGAATAAACGTCAGCGAAAGAAATATATCGCTTTCAACTTCCGGGTTGTGTGACAAAATAAGGCAGTTTGCCGACAGCGGCCACAAAGTTACGCTTTCAATCAGCCTGCACGCACCGTTTGACGAACTGCGTTCTACTCTTATGCCTGTTAACAAGCGTTACAACGTTGCCGAAGTCGTTTCTGCCGCGAAATATTACTTTGAAAAAACGGGAAGACGCGTGATATTTGAATACACCCTGATTAAAGGCGAAAACGACACCGACGAATGTATCGCCGAACTGGCGAGACTAACTCGCGGATTTCCAACCCACGTCAACGTTATAAAACTTAATGCTGTCAAAGAGAGGAATCACAAAAGTCCAACCGACGCAGCAGCGGCGGAATTTGTAAAAAAACTCGAAGCGGCAGGCGTTTCGGCAACGGTTCGCCGCTCGCTCGGCGGGGATATCGATGGCGCTTGCGGACAACTCCGCCGCCGCTATCTCTCGTTAGATAAAATTGGCGGGGATAACGTATGAAAGCACTTAACGGCACAGTGATAAAAGCGGTATCTTCGATGTTTTTTGTTGACACCGAAAAAGGCGTCAAACGCTGTTTTGCGCGCAAAAAACTGAAATTAGACGGCGATATTTACGTCGGAGACAAGGTTATCATCGTCCCGGATTGTGACAGTTTTGTGATTGAAGAAGTAATTAAACGCCGAAACTGCCTGATTAGACCGTATGTAAGCAATATCGACGTTTGTTTGATAGTTTTGGCAAACGAGCCCGAGCCGGATTTGCTTCTTGCAGATAAAATCATAGTTAACTGCCTTGTCGAAAATATCGAACCGATACTTGTCGACAACAAGACCGACCTTGAAAAAGTGGATTTAAAAGAGTATAATAACGTGTGCAAATCGGTTTATTGTTCCGCAGAAACAGCGGAAGGCATAGAAGAGTTATTCTCTTTGATAAAAGGTAAAACCGCGTGCCTAGCGGGGCAGTCCGGAGTTGGGAAAAGCAGTATAATAAACGCTCTTTTAGATAGCAGTCTTTGCGAAGTAGGCGAAATGGCAAAAAAAATCCGCCGCGGCAAAAACACCACCAGAAAGACCGAAATTTTTAATTTGGGCGGCACGTATTTGGTGGATACTTGCGGATTCAATATGCTTGAAAGCGTGGATATAGAGCCTGAAAATCTACGATTATATTACGACGATTTTGAGGTTTTTAGAAAAGAATGTCGTTTCAACGGTTGCACTCACACGTTCGAGCCGGATTGCGCCGTAAAGCCGAGAGTCGGAAAAGAAATCGGGACGGGCAGATATGCGCGCTATAAAACGATATATCAAGAGCTTGAGGACAGGAGGAAAACAAAATATGAGTAAAATGCTAGTGGCACCGAGCATACTTTCGGCGGACTTCGGCAATATGGCAAAGGCCGTGGAAAACGTCAAAAACTGGGGTGCAGACTGGGTGCATTGTGACGTTATGGACGGCGTTTACGTGCCGAATATTACTTTCGGAATGCCAATGATAAAAGCGCTAAGACGCTATACGGATCAAGTTTTGGATGTTCATCTTATGATAACGAAGCCCGATAAATACGTCGGACAATTTTGCGCCGCGGGAGCGGATATTGTGACTTTTCATCCCGAAGCATGCGTAAGCGAAGATAAGGCAAGGGATGCACTCAACGAGATAAAATCCGCCGGCAAAAAATGCGGCGTAGTGCTCAATGCAGACCAGCCTTTCAGCGTAATCGAACCGTTTTTAGCCGAAGTCGATTTGGTGCTGATTATGACTGTTC
>CAYJCS010000092.1:0-6612 GCA_964368715.1 uncultured Bacteroidaceae bacterium
ACGTGCGTACCGTATGACCAAACGCCGTGTATAGATTCAGACTGTTGCGACCAAAAGTCGCAGGGGAGCCTGTCGCAAGCACGACAGCGTCTGTGTGCAAGTCAAAAGATTTGGGAGAAGAATTTTCCTCTTTTATAACGCCGCTCACGGTGAAAGAATCGGCAAAATAATCAATCGAATTGACGATGTGTGAGGTATAGACTTCCGTTCCCGCTTTTTCTACCGCCGAGCGCAAAACGTCCAGCACGGTTGCCGCGCATTCAGAATAAGGGTAGACGCGCTTGTCAACCACTTTTGTCAAAAGGCCCATACGCTCAAAAGCGGCGATAGCGTCGTGTGCGTCGAAGCGGTCCAAAAAACTTTCCACTGCCGAGGGACGGTTGTAGTGGACTATATTCATATCGAGGTTTGTCAAATTGCACTTGCCGTTGCCCGTTGCAAGCAGTTTTTTGCCCACACGCTCATTGGCTTCGAGAATGGCAACTTTTTTGTTTGCAGGCAATTCCGCCGCGAGAAAAAGCCCCGTTGCGCCGCCTCCGATAATAATAACGTCGTAATTCTTTTCCATATATTTCATTTTACCACATTTTCTTTAACGTGCGCAACATTATTATTTCCATTTGCATCAAGCATTCAAACCTCTTCGGTGACTCGTGGAACTATTTTTTCTCTTCGTGAAACAGCGGTTCCGTCACATTCAAAAACGCGATTTCAACGTGAAACCTTTTTATCGTCAAGTTTCAATCATTTTTTTGCGTGGAACAGCATTTGTATAGTACAAATCGCGTGAAACTTTTATGTGCTATGTTAATATAATTAAATTTTTGTGTGAAACATCAAAATTGTATGTGAAAAACATGGGATTTAAATACGAACAAAAAAGCAACCGCGATTGGCGGTTGCTAATTAGCGTTTAACTGAAAGCGGAGCAAAATTATGCGTTTGCTTTGATATATTCAATGACGGGGATAAGCGCCTCTTTGGACGTACAATCCTTGCTGTGAACAGTCATTTCCAGCATCTCTTTTTCCGATTCGGTGGCTGTGCCGTCTTCAATCTTTTTGGTTAAGCCTTTTGACATCGCTTTGGCCATTATTTTCATCATAAAACGATAAATTCCGGTCAATTTGTTCATATCAAAACCACCCTGCAACAGGAAGAAACTATCCGGTTTGAACGTTGAATGCATACTGTTAAGTTTTGCCATGCGCTCGCGCTCTTCGGGTGTAGGCCTAGCCATACCCACGGCGCAAACGGCGGCCAAATCGAAAACGGAGGCTTTTTTTATGTCTTTTACGTTTCCCCCCATAATCCAGCCCAAATATGCGATCTTGTCGTTTTTGCCTAAAGCGCTGCTTGCTTTGTCAAGTGGATATACAGGCACGCCCAGTTCTTCTGAAAGCATTGCCGCGTATTTTGCCGTAAATCCTGTTTGTGATGTATAAACAACTGCTTTGATCATAATGGCCTCCTTAATGTGTTTTTGATAATTCAATTATATGCCCATTAAATCCATAGTCAATAAAATTATATTTGCATCCGAAGTGCCGCGAGTGCTTGGACTTTATTTTGGTGGAGACGAGGGGGATTCGTTATTAGCGAGCAGAGGGAGTTTACTCATGGGAGAAGCGTTCAGCCTAGCCGCCAGGGGTTTACACAACGCAAGTTGCGGCGGCGTGTAACGACAAAGAACTTTGACAAAAGAAAACCTGCACGTCGAGCAGGTTTTTAAATAAGCGTTGTATTGTGATACCAAAATGACGCAAAAACGAAGTTAAATTAGAAGATAGGCACAGTTAAATATTTTTCAAAGTGGAAATATTTTATTCTGTTTTAGTGTTAAACGTGTATTCGACAAAATCTCCTTTTCTAAATTCGAGTTTAACAAAATATATTTTGTTCATTTCTAAATCAAATTCAACGCGTTTAAACCATTTGTGACTATATATCAATTTTTCATCCGATAATTCTTGGTCAAAATTATAGGACTTGACAGTACACTTTGTAAATCTGTCATAATCGCCATAGTTTGAGGTAAATAAAGATAATTTATAATCTATATTTGGTTGAAATGTGAAGTACATATTGTATTCTTTATTGGCTAAATAGATATCAATATTTATCGATTCAAAACCATTCCATTTATAATTTAATCTTTTTGTAGGATCAAAGCCATAACTGGTGTTGTTTCCTTCGGCAGTGTAATTAAATGAACATGAGACATTTGGAGGTGTATGATACTGTGTAGGCACATAGGCAACCACACCATCTAAGCATAAATCATAGAACGCCTTAGCACAATCTCTGAAAGCATTTGGGGAGTTGTTTGATCCATCTGAAGTTTTAATTGTTCCGTCAGCAAAATCTATTTGAAGACTCCAACCACCGCCATCTATTATTTCACCAGGAGATTTATACTCCTCTTTTATGTCAAATAATCCATAAGTATAAATCTTGTTTATCAACGTTTTTCTTGTTCTTCTGTAAACTCAGCGATGGTTGAGATGCTATCATTTTCCTCGTCACCAGGTATATAATTGCGTTTTGTTGCAATGTTTTTTTCAAAGTCAAAAAGATACTCCGATGTAGCACCGCCATTATAATCCACTCTAATGAAAGTTAGTTTATTGAGCGGAGTTTTATCGTACTCTTTGATTATTTTATTGCAGCCAAACAGACTGAAAATAAAAAGCAAAGCAAATATAAAGAGAATTATTTTTTTCAGAAAATCCTCCTACTGAAATTTTCGATGGCCCAATTGACTAATTATTCTATGATTATTGAATAAAGTTGCGTGTAGCCTAGCGCCACAATTGTTTTTCGCTTACGCAAGTTCAAAAGTTATTTCTACAGCTACGTTATTCCTCACCGCAAGCCAAACAGGAGATATGCTTTCGGCTTGCTTAATTACATTTTCCATATCCGCGCCCGTAATGTCTTCGGATTCAATGCAAATATGAAAATTTATCTTTTTGAGCGATAGTGGGTGTTCGATGCGAATTCCCTCTGCCAAGGCACTATATGAAGAAATATGCTTTCCTAATCGATTTAGTAGGAAGACAATAGCGGTGCTGACGCATCCGGAGAAGCATGTGAGCAGAAATTCCAAGCCGGCAAAGCCGTTTCCGCTTCCAAGTGGCGGTGCATAATCGAAAGGGATTTCTATATTCGGATTTGTATCGGAGACGGCATTAAAATGTACCTTATTGTCTGTTCTTTTGGTTCTAACAACTAAATTCTCCATGGTTTGTCTCCAATAAATATCATTTAATTTCTTTGCTTATTGCTACATAGTTATCCATTAGGCTAGTATGCAATTTTGATTGTTTTGGGTTCTATGTTCAATCAACTTTTTCTGTGTTTTGATCATTTTCGTTGTTGCAATAGACGGAGAATCCAAACAAGCCCATTTTATGTTTTAATATTATTTTTGTTTGTTCCTGATCGGCCAACCACGTAAATTTAGCAAGACTTTCGGGGAAGATGAGTTCTTCATTTAGTTTATATTTTGCTGTTTCGACTAGCTGTCCGTTAAGAATAAATTTTACGCTTCTTTTAAAAACGAATATCCACAATAGCAATAATACAATCAGTGCCCCACCTACAACACCAAGCAATATCCAAAGCCAAACCAAATTGTTTTTTTCTATCGGAACCGCTGAAAATTGTGCAGTATATGTGACGTTATCAGAAACGTTTTCTATATTTGGACTCCAACCATTGAATGAATAGGTGTATTTTTTGTCGGAATCTTTTGTCGGCGTTGCCCCGTCATACGTCGGGAACGTTCCATATTCAACGTTTTCATCTGTTTCCAGTGCTACGTCTCCATTCTTCCAAACGACCGTAAATTTATTGATTGTCCATTTTGCATAAAAAGTCTTATTTCCTGTGTCGTTTATTGTAATGCTCGTGATATAAGGATTTGTGGTTTCATTCCATTCACCCTCAAGTGCAGTCCAACCGTTAAATGTATAGCCTAATCTTGTGATTTGCGCAGAGGTTGGCAAGTTAACAACAGTTCCCTCTAAAAATTCTGTTGGTTTTTCATATTCAGATTCATATGTACCGTTATTTTCAACGAATGATATGGTACGAACTCCCGGCAAAACAGGGAAAGGTGCCGATACCCAATATTTTATGACGGGTTCTTCGTCGGTGTCAGCATAAAAATCATAATAGGCATCAACATAGGAATTCAGGGCTTCACGTAAAGTTGTTTCCCCTGCTGTCACAGTTATTCCCGAAGTGCCATTGTTGTTTGCTGTTTGTATAATTCCGTTTTCGTCAAAATTATCTGTTGTTCCTATAGTATTTGCGCCTCGCCCATCAAGCCAATAACAAGCAGATACAGAATCTCCTGTGCCTGAACCGACAATACTGCCTATATTAGCCGAATTACCCGCAATATAGCCTGCAATATAGCCTGCATGGTAGCAGTTTGCGATAGAACCCAAGTTTGAACCGGCAATACCACCGATACAAGAATCTCCGGGTACGTTACTCCTGACGGTACTTAAATTGTAACAATTTAATATTACTGACTCTTCTCTTGAATTTGACCCTGTTATACCACCAAGACTATCCGATTCACCGGTTGAGTCACTGCAAACGATTCCCTTTGTATAACAGTCAAGCAAATCTCTACGATTGTATGCAGCCAGTCCGCCGACCGTTGAGCCTCCTTTGATAAAAAAGTTTACCGAGCCAACATCAAGAATAGACCCGTCGTTGTATCCAAATAAACCTTGGTAATTTTCTGTACTGTTGATATATACACCGCTGACGGTATGTCCTTGTCCAAAAAAACAACCTTTAAATGGAGTAGAACTATTTGTACCAATCGGAGTCCAAGAATTTGCCGGTGCAGAAAATTCCCAGTTTTGAAAATCGTTGCTGTTTTCATTCAACTCAATGTCTGTTGTCAGCTTGAAGTTTGCACGCATAAGGCTGTTTGTCGCAACGTCATTTACATAACTTGCAAACGCCCTAAATTCTTCCACACTGTTTAACGTTATGGTATCATCATCAGTGAAGGTTTGCCCATTAACAACTTCTGTCATGGTGTATTCCATCGGATTCGGTAAATCGGCATAAGCAACTTTAAAATTCGCAGGTGCAATAAAAATACAAATCAGAAAAACAAACAATACTGCAAAAGTAGAAATCAATAATTTTTTTATCATGTGAACCCCTCAATAATGCACACTTCCGTGGGCATAAAATACCTCTACTCATATTACCATTTGTTGGAAAAATTGTAAATAGTGAACAGTTTTCAAGCAATTGGTATTTTACTAAATTACCTCGCCAAATTCAGTGAAACAGTTAAAGTCTGTGGCTAGTCTGGATAGTCCTTACGGTGTGCAGGTTTTGGTCTAGTGTTTTGAATGCATCATTTTTGCAGTCTCAATAATGATTTTGAACATTACAACCGATGGATACACAGGGGTTTGAACCTATATTGCGTTTATGAAGGCATGTTTGCGCTGTCTTTTGACGTTTTTGCCTTCTTATAGTTTAGTATTTTAATTATAAGGAAAACAGAGAAAGTAATTAACCATATGACGCCTAAGTACCATTTTAGGCAAGTCCAAACACCGAGTGCACTTGCGTATGAGGATTGCGCGGGGTAGTTTGCCATCAGTATGTCCAAAGATATATTTTCTGCGAAGTCGCATACGGCAGGCAGGGCAGGAATAATAAAACAAAGCGCATGATACTTTTTGGGAAGTACAAATCTCAGGGACGCGTACATCAGTATATAGTAGGAAATTACAAAGAAATAATCCAAAATATGGAACGCGCGGTAGTGTACGACTGCATCGGCGGGCATAAGTGCCAGCGTATCGTAGAAATAGTTCCCAGAATAGTAAGTCAGTTGTGAATCAAATATTGCTTTGTTACCCAGTTCTTTTGTAGTAAATCCGCCGACTTGGAACTGCATAGCAATAAGCGACGCGAAGAAAACGGTGCAAGCGAAAGCCAACGCCACAATTTTCAATTTGTTTTTTGCAATGAAATCTTTCATGTGCCTTCTCCTAAAAGTCGAAATGATATATAAAGTGTACGACATTTTTATTTGAAAAGCAAGAACACATAACACCGTAGAAAAATGATGCATTTTGGACACGTACTCCCCAATAGACGCAGCGAAAAGCATTATTTTTTTGCCTGTTTGGTGGAGACGAGGAATTCGTCATCAGCGAGAGAAGGGAGTTTACTCACGGAAGCGAGCGTGCAGCCTGGCCGCCAGGGGTTCTCGCAACGCAAGTTGCGGCACGGCTATGCCGTGCGGAATCCCCTCGAAAAAAATAAATGTCAAAGCAGTCGTTTCGTATAAGGACGGGGATTCGCTCCGCTTGACCTATGCGATGCTCACACACGGCACAGGCACTCATCTTTGTTTTTCTCTGCACGCCAAAGCAAGGTCTGCGCTATCACGCCGGCCGCTAAAAACGGTGTCTCACACCGTTTTCTTAACGCGGCGTTCGAATCCCCTTTTGGTGCTCTTAAACAGTCAAAAACCGCACTGATTAGTACGGTTTTTGACTGTTTGGTGGCGATTGGTTTGACACGTCCGAACCCTCGATAAAAGAAGAATCCCGACTG
>CAYJCS010000093.1:0-6540 GCA_964368715.1 uncultured Bacteroidaceae bacterium
GCTTATAACTCTTAATAATTTCGCTTGTTAATTTCACTCGAAAGTATTTTTTCAATTTCGACTATCAATATTTACTTATCAACTTAAACTTAACTGAAAAATTACTCTTTCAAATTAAATTTTTTAATATCCGTTCGGGTGGTTCTTGTGCCACTTCCACGCCGACGAAACTATCTCTTCAAGCGTGTCGTAGCGAGGTGACCAACCCAGTTCTTTTTTTATCTTTTCACTGGACGCGACAAGCGTTGCGGGATCACCCGCGCGTCGTCCTTCGATTTTGCGCGAAATTTTCTCTCCCGTGACTTTTTCGACCGTGTCGATAACTTCCATAACCGAGAAGCCGTTTCCGTTTCCCAAATTGTAATGGGTGGATTTTCCGCCGACTTTCAGATAATCCAGAGCGCGGATATGCGCGTCGGCAAGGTCGGTGATGTGGATATAATCGCGGATGCAAGTGCCGTCGCGAGTGGGATAATCTTCGCCGAAAACGCCTATATAATCGCGCTGTCCGCTTGCGACTTGCAAGATAAGCGGGATAAGGTGACTTTCGGGTTTGTGCGCCTCCCCTATCTCGCCCAAACGGTGTGCGCCTGCGGCGTTGAAATAACGCAGAGCGACGTATTTCATGCCGTACGCTTTGTCATAATCGGACATAAACTGCTCCATCATCAGCTTTGTTTGTC
Organism: uncultured Bacteroidaceae bacterium; assembly: GCA_964368715.1. Taxonomy (GTDB): domain Bacteria; phylum Bacillota; class Clostridia; order Christensenellales; family CAG-917; genus RGIG4097. The sequence continues at coordinate 684 of CAYJCS010000093.1, forward strand.
CGTAAACGCTGGTGGGATTTTGAGGGCTGTCTTCCGTGATAAGGTCGTTTCCGCAGTCTCCGTAAGTGGCGGCAGAGGATGAAAACACCAAATATTTTACGTTTTCGGCAATCATTGCATCCAAGAGTGACAGCGTGCCCGCAACGTTGTTGTGATAGTATTTTGCGGGATTGCTCATACTCTCTCCGACGAGCGAATACGCCGCAAAGTGAATAACGGAATCAACCTTAAAATCTCTTATGGTTTTTCTGAGCAACTCAACGTCAAACAAGTCACCCTTCACAAAAGGTGCGTCGCCAACCGATTCAATATGTCCCGTGGAAAGGTTGTCGTAAACGACAACGTCCGATTTTCTTTCTCTGAGTTCTTTGACCATATGCGAGCCGATATAGCCCGCGCCGCCGGTAACAAGTATCATAAAAAACCTGCCTAAATTAAGTAAACTAATCTTCAATACATTGCCGAATAGATCCAAGATTTTGAGCATAGCAAAAATAGGGGCCGGCGTGGTCGCCAGCATGAGTTACTACATAGCACCACGAAAAAACTTTGCCGACAATATAAAATTCAGCTAACCCCTCTTGGTCAATTTGTTCGGCGGTCAAATGCGCTTCATTTAAGATTGCGGTTTCGTCGTCACAAAGGCTATCGTCGTAGAAATAAAACTCAAATGCGTTTTCTTTATTCGCTTTATTGTATTCCATTCGTGCTTCATTGCCTTCAAAGCAAGGCAGTAGTTTGTAGCCAAATAAATTCCATAAACAACCCCGGTTATTTATACCAACATGTGCTTCCCGTTTTTGTTTTTCTGTAATATCCTTTGCAAAGACATTTAAGAAGTTATCAATAAATTCATTTTTTGTCATATAATCTCTCCTTGACAATATGGTTTTAAACAATCCAAAACTTGAACCATTCATACAACAAGTGCAAACTTTTACTGGTATTTATTTTTGTAAAACCTTGCCAATAATTGCCTTTGAAGTAATCAATGTTTATATGAGTGCCCAACTTTTGCCCCTTGAAATCGTATTATACTTCTTTTACATTATAATCGTTTTACTGTTGTTTTGCAAGAGTTTATCGTATATAATAAGTCCTGTGGACAAAACAATTTTGCATTGCGATCTCAATAATTTTTATGCCTCCGTTGAATGCGTTTTAAACCCGTGTTACGACGGACTGCCCCTTGCCGTTTGCGGAAATCCGGAAAAGAGGCACGGCATAGTTTTGGCAAAAAATATGCTTGCAAAAAAAGCGGGAGTCACAACGGGCGAACCTATATGGCAATCCAAACAAAAGTGTCCGAACATCGTCTTTGTTCCGCCGCATTTCGAACATTACGTTGAATACAGCAACAAAGTCAGACAAATTTATGAAGCTTTTACCGACAAAGTGGAAAGTTTCGGACTTGACGAGTGTTGGCTTGACGTCACTCATTCTCTCAAACTGTTTTGTACTGACGGAAAAGGTCTTGCGGATAAAATCCGCGAAACCGTAAAAAAAGAAACGGGACTTACGCTTTCCGTTGGCGTTTCGTTTACAAAAGTGCTCTCAAAACTCGGAAGCGACCTAAAAAAACCCGATGCAACAACCGTACTTTCCCGCGAAAATTATATGAATATAATCGGCTCTCTTCCGCCGTCCGATTTGATTATGATAGGCAGACGCACGTCGGAAAAACTGCACAAATTGAATATCCACACAATATATCAGCTGTCAAATGCCGACAGAGGTTTGTTGAAGGAACATTTTGGCATAATCGGCGACTATCTCGTGGACGCGGCTATGGGTATAGAGCGCGAAGACGTCAAAAATTATTATGACAAACGAATTCCCAAATCGGTTTCAAACGGCACAACGACTCCAAGGGATATTACTTCGACGCAGGACGCAAAAACCGTTATCTATGCTTTAAGCGAACTTGTGGCGGTTAGAATGCGCAAATTTAATCTTGTTGCAAACGGAATTTCCCTTTCGATAAAGTATACCAATCTTGAAGGCATTTCAAAGCAAAAGCCGCTTGGTTTCCCAACATCTAACGCGTCGGATTTGGCTGACGCCGCCGTTAAACTGTTATCTCAAATGCACGCCTTCCCCGCTCCGCTTCGCGCTATTACAGTGGGCGCTATACGCCTTGAAGACAAGTCCGTAAAACAACTAAATATTTTCGACGACGACAGAGAAGAGCGATTGGAAGAAAGCGTCGATAAAATCAGAAGTAGATACGGCTACGACTCAATAAAACGCGGCGTCGTTGTACTGCAACAAGACTTAACCGGCGATTTGCATGAAGAGGACGGATTTGAACCTTTTAAACGATGAGTCACACTGCGGCATATCATGATATCAAACGATTGGTCGCTCTAATGCGCGCGTCGCGCGTGCGCTAAAAATAAAGAGATTTATCCTTTCAATTCGTTTTACAACCTGTCAATTTTCGTATATACTCGAAAATGAACAAATTTCGCAATGAGGTATTCGTTATGTCTATTATGATGGAGGAACTGGGCGAAGCGCCGCGTGTTATCCTAGATGCGGTCTGTGCCTGCAATCCTGTAGCAAAAGCCGTCGCAGAGGAGTGTTCCAAGCGACAAATCAGACGAATTATCCTTGCCGGACGAGGCAGTTCACTACACGCAGGCATAGCCTTTAAATACTTTTTGGAAAGCAATACCCCTTATACACTCTCTTTTGAATATCCTTCACTCGTAACCCTTTTTAAAGCACAACGCAACTTGGAAGACACGCTCTACATCGTAGTTTCGCAGTCGGGAGTAGGCCCGGACACTTTAAACTTTGCCAAAACTGCCAAAGCGCAGGGTGCGCTTGTTATGGGTGTTACCAATTTTTCCGATTCGCCTTTGGCAAAAAACAGCGATTTTGTTCTTAACATTTGCGCCGGCGAAGAAAAAGCCGTCGCGGCGACAAAAACACTCACGGGACAAATAGTTGCGCTCGAAGTGCTTGCATATGCACTTGCCGGCAAAGAACTTAACCTTGATAACGCAGTGAGCGTTATTACGAAAATACTGTCATCTCCCCTGCCTACTGTGCCGGAGGAACTGAAAAAGACGGAACACGTCATCTGCCTTTCACGCGGAATTACCGAAGCGGTTGCAAAAGAAAGCGGACTTAAGCTTATGGAGACTTGTTATATTTTTTCATTCGCCGCCTCGACAAACGAATTTCAACACGGTCCCAAGGCACTGCTCAGAAAAGATTTACCCGTTCTGCTTTTTGCACCCAGCGGAAGATGCAGCAGCGATTTTATTGCCGCCGCCAAAGATTTAATAAATAAGGACGCGTACTTAATTGCATTTACAGACATCAAAGAAGTTGAAGAAATATCCAATATTGCAGTAAAAATGCCTACTGTTTTAGAAGAAGAACAGACGGTTGTGTATTTGGTTGCGATGCAACGCTTTGTTGCGTCGCTATGTCAAACTCTGGGGCTTAATCCCGACGCTCCCAGAAATATAAATAAGGTGACAATCACAAACTAAGGAAAAATGGTAGCTACAATTATTAACGCGATTTTATCACTTGCCGCAGGCATAGGTGTTTTTTTGGTGGCAATCAAAATTATGTCCACCAATCTTGAATCCGTCAGCGGCAACAAACTGAAGATTCTTTTTTCAAAAACATCCAAAAGCAAACTTATCGGTGTCGGCATAGGCACAGTGTCGACTGCTGTGATTCAAAGTTCCGGCGCTACGACAGTTATGGTCATAGGTTTTGTCAACGCGGGACTTATGAGTCTGGCGCAGGCCTCGACAATAATCTTCGGTGCAAACATAGGTACGACAATCACAGGCCAAATCGTTGCCTTGGGATTGTTTGGTTCCAACTCCATTTCCACGACAGTGATATTCTCGGCTTTTGCAGGCGTGGGCGCGTTTATGATGTACTTTGCAAAGAAAGACATCGTTCGCAAAGTAGGCGGCATAATCGCAGGTTTCGGCATGCTGTTTATCGGCCTTGAGGCGATGAGCTCTTCAATGAGCCAGTTTGCAACGCTTCCTGTCATTACAAACTTTTTAGCGTCCACCAAATTCCCCGGATATCAAGTCGTTCTGGTTATCGTCGGTGCAATTCTTACGGCTCTTATCCAAAGTTCATCCGTTATGACTTCCGTTGCGATTACGATGGTGTTTACGGGGCTGATTTCTCTTGATCAAGGTATATATCTCACCCTAGGTTCAAACATCGGCTCGTGCGTTGTGGCGGTGCTTGCCAGTATCGGCAGTTCTCAAAACGCAAAGCGTACGGCACTTATCCATCTTCTTTTCAATATCACAGGCGCAGCTATCTTCACCATTATCGGTTCAATTTTGGAAACGTCAACGAGCGGATTGTCGAGTTTTGGAATGTTATTTAGTAAAATGTTCCCGGATGCTCCTCAAACGCAACTTGCAATGTTCCACACGATCTTTAACGTTGCGACTGTAATTTTGGTGCTTCCATTTACAAGTCAACTCGTAAAATTGGTCACCAAAATGATTGCTGAAAAAGCAATACCGGACGAAGTTTCCGAAAATACGCCCAAATATCATCTGAACTATTTGAGCGAACACTTCCTTTCCACTCCCCCTATCGCGGTCGGACAAATACGCAACGAAGTTGTTTCTATGGCGGAACTTGCCATGGAAAACTTTGACAACTCATTGGATACTGTCTGCACATTGGATTTTTCAAAGATCGAAGAATTCCGCAAAAATGAAGAACACCTTAATTTCCTCAACCGCGAAATAGTGCGCTTTTTGGTCAAATTGTCCAAAAAGGAATTGAGCGAGACAGACAACGTATACATCTCAACGGTATTCCACTCCGTCAGCGATTTGGAGCGTATCGGCGACTATGCGGAAAACATTATGGAATATGCCGAAAAACTAAAATCAATCGGCAAGGGCTTTTCCGAAGAGGCTGTGGGAGAAATCCGTGAACTGCAAGAGACGATAGACAAACTTTATCAAAAAGTGATGAAAGTGTATGTCAACAGCGATATGCGTACGCTTAAAGAAGCCTACGAATTGGAAGACAGCATCGACGATATGACCAATACCATGTCCGAAAATCACATTTTGCGTCTTGATCAAGGCGTGTGTTCGCCCGATATAGGCGCACCGTATCTATCTTTAACCGCAAATGCGGAACGTGTTGCCGACCACTTTATAAACGTGGCAAACGCCGTAAAAAGCTATGCAAAGCGCGGAGCGAAAAACTCAAAAAATCCGGTGCCTAATCAAAGCGAACACAAAGATAAGTTGGCCGCAATATCCGCAGGACCTGCAGAGAGCGTAAAGCCGGTCGATTTAACAGAGACCCAAAAAACAGAATAAGGCATCGATAAAATTAAAAAAAATATCAGGGAAATAATCGTACAGGAAATATACTGTTCGTTTAGTGATAAAAGTCCAAATTGTTACGGAGAAAATGTAATGGAACTGGCCGTTGCCACCAACAACCAAAACAAATTGCGAGAAATTTGCGAAATTTTGGGAGGACAGTTTGAAAAACTGTCTTCTTTAAAGGAACTTGGCATTGATATAGAAATCGAGGAAACGGGTACGACGCTCACTCAGAACGCTCTTATCAAAGCGCGCGCCATATGCAAGCTGACCGGCATGATTTCTCTTGCGGATGACAGCGGACTTATGGTAGACGCGTTGGACGGCGCACCCGGTGCGTACTCTGCGCGCTATGCAGGCGAAGAACATAACGACAAAAAAAATAATGCGCTGTTATTGAAAAATCTTCAAGGCAAAGAACGCTCGGCACATTTTTGTTCGGTCATAGCAGTTTGTTTCCCCGACGGGAGAGAACTTACCGCAGATGGACGCTCAGACGGCGAAAT
>CAYJCS010000094.1:0-1152 GCA_964368715.1 uncultured Bacteroidaceae bacterium
GTGGAAAGAAACGTCCGCTACGGCGACTGGCCGCGAAACGAGGGCGATATCTTCTATCAAACAGAAAACGCAGAAAAGAAAAAACCCGTATTTTTGCAGATTCACGGCGGCGGGTTTGTCGGTTCGAACCGTCAATCAAGAGAAGCGCTTTGTTTGTGGTACGCCCGACAGGGATTTTTTGTGTACAACATAAACTATACCCTCGCGCCCGAAGGACGATTCCCTCAAGGAGTAATCGACTGCATAAATGCCTTCAACTGGATATATAAAAATGCGCAAAAATACAATCTCGACACATCAAAAATCGTTGTCGGCGGAGACAGCGCAGGCGGCTATTACACATCTGCGGTAGGCGTGGTCAGCACAAATCCGTACTTGCAGGAGAGCTTTGACGTAAAACCGTTGGGCAAACCCCTTGCGTGTGTACTTAACTGCGGACTTTATGATATGCAACAGGTAATAAAATCCAAAGTTATTTTCAATATGGGCAAAACAATATGCCTTGATATGACAGGTATGGATTTTTCACAGATAGAAAATTTTGAATATTTCCCCGAAATTTCCTCCCTAAACTTCATAAACGGCGACTTCCCCGCCTCCTATGTTGTGTGGGCAAAACGCGATATGTTCTGCCAAGGCCAAGGCGAAAAACTGGTGGCAAAACTGCGTGATTTGGGCGTCTACTGCGAAGATTACGGCGGCACGCGCCTCATTGACAATCACGTCTTCCCTCTCTTTTGGTTTATAAAATCCGCCAAAGAAAGCAACGCCAAACTAAAACTCTTTTTGCAAAAGATTATTCAAGACGCCTAATATACAATCTATCGTGCTTTGCCACAAGCAAGTAGCATTACCGAGAGCACAAATAACTGTAGGTATTTATACGGAATAATTTTGCAATTCGGTTGACAACACTAGACGTATTTCTTATAATGTACTGGCTGTCAAAAAGCAATGCTGCTGTGGCTCAGGCGGTAGAGCACATCCTTGGTAAGGATGAGGTCACCAGTTCAAGTCTGGTCAGCAGCTCCACAAGCGGACAATCGCGAGATTGCCCGCTTTTTTGTTGAAACTTATTTCAACAAATACGGTGGTATGCACCACCGCACGGAGCGCTGTGTCTTCGCACGGCTCACTCAAATGTCGGCAATT
>CAYJCS010000094.1:1252-6502 GCA_964368715.1 uncultured Bacteroidaceae bacterium
AATAGGCTTCTTATTAGCCTTGGATTTTTTCAGCAAAAATGCGGAATAAGAGGGGCACCACCGCACGGAGCGCTGTGTCTTCGCACGGCTCACTCAAATGTCGGCAATTAGAAGAAGCCGTAAACCAAGTTTTATAATGCCGCCGCTTGGATTCGCCTTTACTCGCCATCATCAGCAGTATCAAATAGGCTTCTTATTAGCCTTGGATTTTTTCAGCAAAAATGCGGAATAAGAGGGGGCACCCCCACCGAGCAAAGGCACGCGAATGGCAATTTGAGTTCTACGATAGGTAGCGAGCCGACTTCGGAAGGGGGAAAGGAGCAACTGCACGCAAGACACAGGCTGCGACAAACAGTTGTGCAAGAAGTGGTAGGTACCGACCTCTATTAGTATCGCACGAAATTTGTATCTTGTGCTAAATTGCATAATATGATAAAATTACTTGTAAGATAGATAATGTGTATAGCAAATTTAATTAGTTTAATAAACAAGTAGCAATTATGGGGGAAATTGATATGGACGCCGTAATGGGCAAAATTTTGGTGGTTAACCTTTCAACCGGAGAAATTCGGGACGAAGCAATTTCAAAAAATATTTACGAGAATTTTTTATCCGGCAAAGGACTTGGCGCTTGGTACCTATTTAATAATGTGCCGGCCGGTGCAGATCCTTTAGGCCCCGACAACGTTTTGGGCTTTACGTCAGGCGCACTGACAGGCACGGGCGCGCTCATGTGCGGGAGATGGACGGTTGTTGCAAAATCGCCTTTAACAGGCGGTTGGGGCGACAGCAACTGCGGCGGAAGTCTCTCCCCTGCCATCAAACAATGCGGATATGACGCGATATTTTTCCACGGAATAAGCGAAAAACCCGTGTATCTGTTTTTGGACGGCAAAATTGCAGAACTTCGTGACGCCGCGCCGTATTGGGGTTTGGACGCGGTAGAAGCGGAAGAACGACTAATTAAAGACAACTGGAAAAAGAAAAAACCGCGCGTTGCCGTAATCGGACAAGCCGGTGAAAAACTCAGCTTTATGGCGGGTATTTCCAACGATTTTGGGCGCATTGCCGCACGAAGCGGACTGGGCGCGGTTATGGGCAGCAAAAAACTAAAAGCCGTCGTCCTTACAGGCGCGAAACCTATCCCCGTTGCAAATTTTGATGAAGTTAAGGTTTTGAGCAAAAAACTGGGCGAACCTCTAAAAAAAATTAATATGCCCGAGTTTGTGCCGGGAAGCGTTTATGCGCTCGGCGGACACGTACTTGCGAAATCGGGTGTAATGCTTGGCATTGACGGTATTCTTCTCTCACTTCTATTCAAAAAATGGGGAACTGCATCCAACACCACAATGGGTATCACTTGGGGCGACGCTCCGCTAAAAAACTGGGGCGGTTCAGTTAAAGATTTCAAACATAAAGATTATAAAAATTTCGATCCCGATAAACTTGTGGATATGGAATCTCACAAGTATCACTGCTATTCATGCGGAATGGGTTGCGGCGCAGTTTTGGATATTTCCAAATTGACAAAAGGCGAATTTAGTGAAACTCACAAACCCGAATATGAAACATTGCAAGCGTTCGGCGGGCTGTGCTTAAACAATAATCTAGAAAGCGTAATATACATCAATGAGATGATGAACCGCGCGGCGATGGACACAATTTCAGCGGGCAACAGCGTGGCAATGGCAATAGAGTGCTACGAAAACGGCATTATCACAAAGGAAGACACAGGCGGACTGGAACTGAATTGGCGAAACTCAGACGCGATTATTCAGTTTTGCAAAATGATGATAAACCGCGAGGGCATCGGCGACGTATTTGCCGACGGAACGCGCGTTGCGGCAAAAAAACTCGGTTGCGGCAGTGAAAAATATGCAATGAACGTCGGCGGCAGTGAACCCGGTATGCACGATTGCAGAGGCGATCCGCTTCTTGGTTTGCACTTTGCCGCGGAGCCTGCTCCCGGCAAGCATACAATCGGTATGGGACTTGCTTATTCCGCAGCATCATTAAGCGATTTTGTCGACTGGGCACCTCCTGAAAAACTGCATCGCAAATCAACCGAATACGGCGTAAATAAAGAGATTGCCCTAAAAGCCGTTGCTATGTCTCAATACTCCATGATAACCGACGGCGTGGGCGGCTGTCTGTACGGCGAAATGTTTGGCGTTCACCATTGGAATCCTGCAAAATATATGAACGCCGCCGCCGGTTGGAACAAGTCGAATCAAGAATATATGGACATAGGAAAGCGTATACAGACAGTAAGGCAACTCTTCAACGTCAAACACGGCATAGATTTGCCAAATGTCAAACTGCCCGACAGGCTGTCAGGCAAGCCCGCCCTTAAAGAAGGACCTTTGAAAGGCAAAACTTTGAATAACGAAGAAAACGTTTCCGCATATTGGAAACTATACGGCTGGGACAAAAAGAGCGGTATTCCCACAAAAGAAACGCTACATCAACTCGGTCTAGACACACTGCTTGACGAAGGAGACAAATATGGCTGCTAAAAAGAAACCAATTTTCGATTACGAAAAATGCATAGCCTGCGGCATATGCGTCACTGCCTGCCCCGTCAGTTCGCTTGAATTGCAAAAGACGGACGTTGACCGCTACAAAAAATCATACCCCGAAGTGGCAAGAGAGGGATGCATAGGTTGCGGCATTTGCGCAAAATCGTGCCCTATGGACGCAATAATAATCGAAGAGGTTACTCCCGACAAGGAAAAACCCATCGCTGAAAAAAATAAGAAGACAATATAGAATAATCGGACAAAAAAATGATTAAGGTAAAAATTTTTCCTCCGCCGTTTTGCAGTTTCAAACGTGTGGACGAGCGCGGATGGTTAACAATGGAAGACGGTGCGACTTTGGGCGATGCTTTGAAAATGATCAAAATGCCCAAGGGACTTGCAAAAATTATGTTGGTCAAATTGAACGGGCTGTCTTTTCCTTATGATACTGTGCTTAAAGACGGCGACGTTATCGGGTTTTTCTCGTTTATAAGCGGAGGCTGATATGCCCCCCTAAAAAGCGAGTTGAATACAACGCACTCTTGGGGGAGAATTATGAATATCAGTTGGAGTTTTGAAAAGTTCTTTATCAGGGCTTTTCAAAAGGCTTTCTATGCCTTTGCGTATTTGCTTCCTTTCAGAAAACCGGAATTGTTGGAGGGCGACGGTTGTTTTGAAAAATTGCCGGAGTTTGTCAAAAACAAACACGTGGATAACGTACTTGTCGTAACCGATAAAGGGCTTATGAAGGTGGGTTTGCTTGAACCGCTTTTCAAAGCGCTTGGCGAGGCGGGCGTAAAATTCACTCTTTGCGACAACGTCGAACCGAACCCGAAACTGGACAACATTGAGGAAGCGGTGAAAATATACCGTGAAAACGGGTGCAAAGGGCTCATCGCAGTGGGCGGGGGGTCGTCCATCGACACCGCTAAAGCCGTGGGTGCAAGAATCAGGCGCAAAAGAAAGAGCATTGAACAATTGGGCGGTTATTTCAAAGTTTTGAGAAAACTTCCTCCCCTGTTCGCCGTGCCAACAACTGCGGGCACCGGCTCGGAAACAACCATAGCCTCCGTTGTTACGAACCGCGAAACACACCATAAATACAGCATAAACGATTTGTGTTTGATACCAAGATATGCGGTTCTGGATGCCAAACTTTTGCTTAAATTGCCTCCGTTTATAACCGCGACCACAGGTATGGACGCAATGACTCACGCGGTTGAATCATATCTTGCCGTCAGTCGTCCGAAGTATTGCGTGAAGTATGGCGAAAAGGCCGTTGCTGCAATACATACCTACCTTGAAAAAGCCTACAAAGACGGCAGCGATATAACGGCTCGGCGCGAAATGCTGTACGCCTCGTTCAAGGCGGGCGCGGCTTTTACCCGATGCGGAGTGACATACGTTCACCCCATCGCCCATACGCTGGGCGGATTGTACGGTGTGGCGCACGGACTTGCAAACGCCGTCATCATGCCCTACTGCCTTGACTATTACGGCAAAAGGACTTGGGGCAAACTGGCAAGACTTGCGGATTTGTGCGGCATAACGAGCGAAAATCAATCTATCGAAGAAAAAGCCAAAGCGTTTATTGCGGAACTGAGAAGAATGAACGCGGCGATGAACATTCCCGAAAAATTTGACTGCATACGTGACGAGGACGTCGACAAAATGGTAAAGTGGGCGTTGCACGAGGCTCACCCTGTGTACCAATCGCCCGTACTGTTAAACGGCAACGACCTCAAAGCAATCATCGCGCAAATTAGGACATAAGCCGCCGTCGATTGTATAAAGCACAAATAAGGCGACGTAAAAGTTTACAAAGATACGCGATAAGCGACATACAAGCAAAAGCGAGCAATTTTTCAGAAAAACAGCAATAAATTTATAAACCGCGCGTCTGAATTTGAGTTTATCTTGACGGAAGGCGCGCGGTTTGATATAACAAAACTATGGATAATTTCAAAAGAAACATAGGAACTTTGAGCAAAGACGAGCAGTCTGCTCTATCCTCTAAAAAAGTTTTTGTCGCCGGTTGCGGGGGCTTGGGCGGTTACGTGTCGGAATTTTTGACGCGTGCAGGAGTCGGCTCTATTGTCGTTTGCGATATGGACGTCTTTGAAGAAACCAATCTAAACCGTCAGCGTTTTTCCGATTTAACTAACATAGGGATGAAAAAAGCCGAAGTCACCGCAAAAAAACTGTCGGAAATCTCACCCGCCTTATCTGTCAAGGCGATAAGCGAAAAAATTACAAAAGACAACTCCGATAAACTTATATCGGATTGCGACCTTGTCATTGACGCACTTGATAACATAGCCGCTCGTTTGATACTTGAAAAAGCGGCGGAAAACAAAAATGTGCCTCTTATCTTCGGAGCGGTGAACGGTTGGTGCGGACAGGTTTCAACGGTTATGCCATATGATAGGACTATAAGCGCGCTCTATGCCCAATCATCGGAAGTGGAAGCTCCGTCAGTTTTGGTTACAACGGTTGCGGTCACCGCTGGCTACCAAGTTGCGGAGGCAATAAAAACCCTGCTGGGAAGACCTACCCTGATTGGAAAACTCCTTGTAATCGACTTGTCTGACAACTCGCTCGACATCCTAAAAATGAAATAAACGAAACTGTTGTATTTGGCAAAACTTGATATTAAGCCAACACCAAAACCAACTTACAGCAAAATCCCCGACGCTTTGTCGGGGATTTTTCATTTTGTAAAAGTCTTACA
>CAYJCS010000095.1:0-6417 GCA_964368715.1 uncultured Bacteroidaceae bacterium
TGACAATTTTTTTCACACCGGGATTGGTGGTTTTTTCATGGCTGTTGCTGATTTTGATTCTGGGTTCAAGCACTCCGTCTTTTTCAACCGCGGAAAGTTTGTAAACTCCGCCGAGAGCGGCGTTGTTGAAACTTGTAATCAGTTTTGTACCAATGCCGTAAACGTCGATTGCCGCGTTTTGAGAGCGAAGTGAACTCAGTATTTTTTCTTCAATGTCGTTTGAAGCGAAAATCTTTGCTTCGTTAAATCCCGCCGCATCCAGCATTTCTCGCGTTTTGCGGCTAAGATATGCCAAATCCCCGCTGTCAAGGCGTATGCCTAACGGCTTATGCCCTGCGGCTTTTAGCTCGTTAAAAACGCGTATCGCGTTGGGAACACCGCTTTTTAGGGTGTCATAAGTATCGACAAGAAGCAGACAGTTGTCGGGATAAATTTTTGCATATTCCTTAAAAGCGTCATACTCCGTCGGGAAAGACATTACCCAACTGTGAGAATGCGTGCCTTTGACATCAATGCCGAACATCTGTCCCGCAAGCACGTTTGACGTTGAACGGCAACCGCCTACATAGGCGGCTCTGGCGCCGTAAATGCCTGCGTCGGCGCCTTGCGCGCGGCGAAGACCGAATTCGGATATTGCGGCTGTAGTGCACTCGCAAAGTCGGGCCGCGGTTGTCGCAATAAGTGTCTGGTGATTTATAAATGTTAAAAGTGCGGTTTCAATAAGTTGTGCTTCGAAAATCGGAGCAGACACTGTCAATATCGGCTCATAAGGGAATATCAGAGTGCCTTCGGGCACCGATTTCATATCACCTGTAAAACGGAAGGTTTTAAGTCTTTCCAAAAAATCTTTTGAAAAAATGTTCAGCGAGTCAAGATACTCTAAATCTTCTTCATCAAAATGCAGGTTGTTGATATAGTCAATTGCCTGCTCCAAACCTGCCGCCACCGCGTACGCATAGCCGCCTGTACCGCGGTAAAAAATATCGAAGACGGCACGTTGCTTCTCTTTGCCCGTCTGCAGATAGCCGTTTATCATCGTCAGTTGATAAAGGTCCGTCAGCATCGTTAAGTTTCTTGGACTCATTCTTCCCCTTGTTCTCCTCAAGCGGTTTTTGCCGCTTTATTTTTCTCTTTTATTATATAATTGCCTTCGGATAGGTCGGCAACGGTGATTTTGTCGACGCCGTAAAATTTCCACGCAACCATACTGCTTTTTGACAGCCATTTCATTGCAAAATCGTAATTTTTCACGTCGAAATCAGTAAGTTCCGTTTGAGAAAGGACGCCCGACGACCATGCGTCGTTTACCTTTCTAAACGAAATTATGCTGTTTTTAATAAGAATATATACGAGTCCGGCAATCAGCGCGGTTGGCACGAGGATAAAACATGCGATTTGAGTGATTGGCACAGCGTCTATGCGGATAAACTCCAATAGGCCGCGTCCCAAGAAATACCAAAAGAAATAGCAGATGCCCAAAATGCCGGGATATTTTTTGTTTTTTCTCCAAATGAAAAAGAATATTAACGCGCCTATGGTGTTCCAAACCATTTCATAAAAGAAGGTTGCGGCAAACCAGCCGGGAACATTTGAATAGACCAAATCGGCATATTCGCTTTCTACGCCGCTGGGATTGTCAATCCAGATTGCAAAAGGAAATTTTTGAAAAGCCGCGTCAACAATAGGTTTTCCAAACGCCTCTTGATTGATAAAATTGCCGATTCTGCCAACAATCTGACCAATGAGCAGGGGCACTATTACCAAATCCATAATCTGCCCGAAATTTGCTTTTTTGCGCATACGGTACGAGAAAACGGATAGGCCGATAAGGCCTCCTAAGATTCCGCCGATTATTGTGATTCCGCCGTCCCATATCGCTATTGCATTCACAAAATCGTCCCAGTTTTCAATGGGAAAATACACTTCGGGACGTACTGCCACGTATAAAATTCGTGCAAAAATAACCGCAAGAGGGATAAGCCACAAAAAATATTCAACCGCATCGTCGGTTGTTAGTTTTATGCGGGAGCATTGTGAAATAAGATACAGCAGACCAAGCAACATCCCGCTCACGATTAAAATGCCGTACCACGCCACTTCAACGTCGCCGATAGTGAATGCGATTCTGTTAATTGCCGATAGCATATAATCCATAAATTATCCTCTTAAAACACCTTGCAGGCGCCGCTGTCGCGTATGGACAGTCTAAAAACGTTGTCCGCTCCGAACATCGAATTGAATTTTTCGTTTGCTTTGTCGCAATAATTCTTTTTGACAAAAACCAATATCGTGCCTGCAAAACCGCCGCCGTGTACGCGCTTCGCAACGACACCGCCAACCGTTTCCACCCTTTCGAGAGCTTCCTCGATGGCGTGGGAACCGCTCTTTTCAGAGTAAAGGTTTTGCAGTTTATTTTTTGAACTCAATCCGCTTTCGTTGACCGCTGTTAAAAATGCCTTTTCGTTTTCGCCGTACACCGCGGCATAGGCGCGCTCGACTCTTAAATTTTCCTCATAAAAGTGTTCCGCACGCAAAAGCGCTCTTTCAGACACTTGTTCTGATAATTTTTTTTCTGACACGTAAAATGTTTGTGCAGGAATGTCTTTTAATAGTTTGCCGCCCAAAGCGTTTGCAACCATTTTCATTTCGGCAGGAATCGCCGCATAGTCGTCTGTTAAATCGCAGTGATCTCCTCCCGTTGCAATGACAAATATATCCGTATCAAAAAAACGCCAAACCGTCTTGTTTATAACCGGCTTTTCAAAGTCGGCAAAATCTATCAAATTTACACCGCCCAGTGCGATTGCGCATTGGTCCATAAGTCCGCAAGGTTTTCCAAAATAAACGCTTTCGGCATACTGCGATGCTTTTGCCTTAAAAACAGCGTCCAAATTGCCTGAGTTGTACAATATATTCAGCACTTCGGCAATCAAAAGTTCAAACGCGCTGGAGGATGAAACGCCGCTGCCTTTTGGCACTGTGGATTCGGTAAATGCATTAAAACCGCCTACGGCTTTGCCTTTTCTCGCAAAATAATCCACAATACCCTTGATTAGCGCTGCGGAAGAGCCGAGTTCTTTTAGGTTGAACTGGACGTCTTTTACGTCGACTCTAAGTGCGGGATAGCCTTTTGATTTCACAACAATTATGCCGTCATCGCGTTTTGACACCGCACCGAGCGTATCAACGGTTATCGCAGCGCACAAAACTTTGCCTCCGTTGTGATCGGTGTGGTTGCCGACGATCTCAATTCTGCCGGGTGAAGAAAAGAAATCTTCCGCCTCATATCCCGTTTCATTAAGGTGCATATCAAAAAGACGCTTATAACGCTCTCCGACTTTCGCTACATCGGACATTTTTCCGCCGTAGAGCGCAGTGTTTATAGAAATAAAACCGCGTTTTGATGAAAATTTTTCAAAAGGCATTGATTTTGCTGACTCCGTACATTATAATCAAACTACTTTTTATAAATATTACCACACAGAAATGCCTTTTGCAAGAATAACCGACATTTCACGGAGTTTTTATGGCGAAAAAATCTAATGAGGATATAATCAAAGAAAACATTGAGCGTCTTTTAGACTATTCCGTTAACAAATTGAGCGCCGATGAATTCGACACGGATTTTAAAAGGAACATTCTATTAAATTTTTATGATCTGTGCTCTCCCGCGGAAGGCTTTCATATTGACAACTACGACATATACGATGTACTTAACTGCCTTTTTACTGCCGCAGTAAATCTAAAAAGGTGCACCGAAGCGGACAAAACACGCTTTGAAAATAAAATGTTGGGCATGCTGATGCCCTTACCCTCCGCAGTTGTGGAATGTTTTGACAACATTGCCACATACGAGGATTCTATGGCGGCGAGCAGATGGCTAAGACAGTTTGAAGAAAACGCATTGTATCTGCGCCGTCGTGACCTTGACAAAAATATCAAGTGGGAATATCAGTCAAGCCGCGGCAATATCGTCGTCACAATTAATCTTGCAAAACCGGAAAAAACAGCCGAAGAAATCGAAAAAGCGAAAGAAGCGGTAACCGGCTTCCCAAAATGCCCTCTTTGCGCCGAAAACGTCGGCTTTTGGGGCAACGCCGCCATGGCGTCGCGTCAAAATCTCAGGACGATACCGTTTCAACTCAACGGCGAACCATGGTTTTTGCAGTTCTCGCCTTACGAATATTTTGACGAACATCTTATTGCCGTTTCCAGCGTTCACCGTCCTATGAAAATCGACGGCGATGCCGCCAGACGACTGCTTGATTTTGTGGATTTGTTTCCCGAATATTTTATTGGCTCGAATGCCGCGCTGCCTATCGTCGGCGGCTCAATACTAGCGCACGACCACTATCAAGGCGGCGCAAAGGTTTTGCCCATTTTCTCACGCCCTGCACGCAAGCGTTATTTGACGCAAGAGTTCCCTCTTGTGGACATCGACATTGTGGACTGGTACAATTCGGTTTTGCGCTTTTCAAGTTCCAACCGCGAACAGTTGACCGAAGCGGTTATAAAATTCGGATTGGCGTGGGAGAACTATTCTGATATATCGGCAAATATACTCTGTCGCACAAACACGCAACACAACACCGTCAATCCGATTGCGTACCTAAACGATGACGGAAATTATACAATTCTTTTGATATTGAGAAACAACCGCACAGACAAAACGCATCCCTATGGCATTTTCCACCCAACCGAGGATATGTTCAACATAAAACAGGAATCCATAGGGCTTATCGAAGCCATGGGAGTATTTATTTTGCCGGGACGCTTGGCAAGCGAGGCCGAAAAGATAAAAAACATCTTGACAGGCATTGAGCCTTTGAACTTTGCCGCCCTCGCCGAAGATAAAAATCCACTTCACAAGCACCTTGGTATGATTGCTCAACTTGCCGCCGATTACGGCACCAAACTTAAAGACGCGAAAGCAGGCGAAGCCATCACGGATTATATCAATACCACCTGCGAAAAAATACTCGATTGCACCGCCGTCTTCAAAAACGATGAAATGGGGCAAGCCGCCTTTACACGCTTTGTCGAAAATTTGATTTAAGTCAAAAATGCCAAGATTTTGATAAAAACGAATTAAGGTGAAAGATTAGCGCACGTTTATAAAAACGTTAAACAAAAAAATCGGAATTTGCATTCCGATTTTTCTTTTTTATATTCAATATGTTACAATTTCCAAAATTGATTTCGCAGTTCTCCTCCGACGGAGTTTTTAGGTTACAATTCTATTCTGCTTATAAGCGCACGCGACAGAGTGCCTTCGTCGGCGTATTCTATGACCGAGCCTTCGGGCAATCCGCGCGCAATTCGCGTCACTTTTATGCCAAGCGGTTTTATCAGACGCGCGATATACATTGCCGTTGCCTCGCCTTCAACGTCGGGATTTGTGGCAAGGATAACTTCTTCCACATCGGGTGTTAGTCTAGCAAGCAGTTCTTTTATTCGTATATCTTCGGGACCGACTCTGTCCATAGGTGAAATTACGCCGTGCAAAACATGGTATACACCCTTAAAGTCCTTGACTTTTTCAAGAGCGGATACGTCTTTCGGTTCTTTGACGACGCAAATAGCGGTGGGTTTGCGCGTAGCGCATACGTCGCAAACGTCGTTTTCGGTGTAATTGCCGCAGACTTTGCAAAAATGCACTTCCGCTTTCACACACTTTATCGCATCGACAAGCGCGTCTATATCCTCATCAGAGGAATTTAAAATAGCGTAGGCATAACGCGCCGCGGTCTTTTCTCCCACTGACGGCAGTTTGCCTAGCGCCGATATAAGTTTTGCCAAAGGTTCAATGTATTTCATTCTTTTCCGGTTCGCTTTATCCTTGTGCTTTCAAAGTTCAAACTTCAGTTAAAACAGCCCGCCTGCTCCACCCATAGGCCCAAGAAGCTCGGATGACAATTCTTCCGCTTTTTTCATTGCGTCGTTTAGGGCCGCAAGTATCATATCTTCCAACATTTCGACGTCGTCGGGATCAACCGCTTCGGGTTTAATGGTCACGGACACGGGAGTTTTGTTTGCCATAATGACAACTTCCACCATTCCGCCCGCTGCGCTTCCCGTCACTTCCGTTTCGGCAAGTTCCGCCTGTGCTTCTTGCAGTTTTTTCTGCATCATCTGCGCTTGTTTCATGATTTGTTGCATATTGCCGCCGCCGAAGCCGCCGCCACCGTATCCCATATATACCTCCTAGGACAAGTCATAATTTTGTATTTGCCGAGCGCAAATCTTAACGCCCGACATTTAGTTTAGTTTCAAGTTATTGATATTCCGCTTCCCGCTCATCTGCTACTTTTCTTTTCGTACGAATTTAATATACAAGCACACCTATAAGCTAAAAACCAGCAGTTTTTTATTTTTTGCTAATTAAGTAAATATTTGAGCGTCAGGCAAGGAAGGGGT
>CAYJCS010000096.1:0-6328 GCA_964368715.1 uncultured Bacteroidaceae bacterium
AATCGTGGACAGGCATATGCGTATCGGAGAATTCACTATCTCATTTAGGCGCGCCAAAGCGAGGATAAATTATAACATTTTAACTGCGTTTAAGTTTGTGCTGTTTATTGTCGTTACGTTTGAACTGAGCAATTTCTTTACCGCCATTCTGTATTATCTTTGGTATGTAGTGTTCGGCGCCGGATTGACTTGGCTTGTTTTTTCCGCCGTTTCACTTCTGGTGTCGTCATTGCTGTTTTTGATGGCCATGTCATCGGTAATACTTTGGCCTCCTTTTATGCTCCACACCGGTTACAACACTTTGGATGCTTTTGTAACGGCTTGGAAACAGATCTCGGGCAAGTTGATCTACGTTGCACTTACGCTTGTCGTGGTGGTCTTGCCTTTTCAAATCACAATGATTATCACGGGAGCACTTAATACCGGAGTTGTTGTTGCCGCCGTTTTGGACG
Source organism: uncultured Bacteroidaceae bacterium (assembly GCA_964368715.1). Classification (GTDB taxonomy): domain Bacteria; phylum Bacillota; class Clostridia; order Christensenellales; family CAG-917; genus RGIG4097. The sequence goes on from CAYJCS010000096.1 coordinate 453, forward strand.
GTTTGTGCTATGCGATAATCATGCCTGTGTATATCGTTTTGATGTACAACATCTTCTACGATATTACGGGCACTGAAAGAATGGATCTTCAAAAAAAGGATATATGGTCAAAAAATCTGCCGAAAGGCTGATAATAAATAATAGGTTTGATTGAATCCCCAATCGATTGTCGTTTGTACGGCACTGCGGAGGAAATATGGAAATTAAATACGCAACTTCTTTGCTTTTCAGCAAACTCGGCTACGTGGCAAAGATATTAGTTTGGATTTTTTTGTGTGTCTTGGTGACTGCAGCAATCGGCTCCGCAGCCGTCTTTCCGCTTATCAACAATTATCTAAAATATGCTGACGTATCCAATGCGTACGATGCACTAAATACAAACGGTGAAAATTTTATACACGGCAAAATAAGCCCTTACGAATTTGTAACGGGATTAAGCGCAGGTATAAAAACACTCTATGGAGCAGTTACAAATCAATCCGCTATGTTTGTCGGACTAGTTTTTTGCATCATTTTTATCTATGCGCTGTACAACTTTTTGAAGGGCCTCAGTTATTATCCTCTTGCCGACGTCATAAACAAATCGATGTCTTCAAACTACCGTTTCGGACTGGCGTCAAGTATGGTTGCAAACGCAAAAATGGCATGCAAATTTTCACTGTCAAAACTGATGGTTTCTTTCCCGATTGATCTTTTGATTTTCGGCATTTTGCTGGGCTTGTCGCTTGCATTCACAAAACTTATCTCATTTTTCGGTCTCGCTTTTGTGTTACTTGTTGGGATTGTACTTTGTGCTTTGCGCGCAGTGCTTTTCTCAGGTTGGTTGCCCAGGCTTTTGTTCAAGCCGGATGAAAAGATTTATACGTCTTTTACGCGTTCACTGCCGTCCGTCAAAGCGAATTTGAAAGGTATGTTTAAAGCACACAGTTGCATTTTCTTTTTTGCATACGCACTTGTCGCGGGCTTGACTCTGCCAACGTTTGGGCTAATTTGCTTTGCAGTGCCGTCGGCGTATTTGTATATGGTGCGTTCTGTGGAATTGGTAGGCTACTATAAAACGAACGGACTTTGTTTCTATACCGATCAAGCAACCGTTATCAATACCGTCGAATACGGCTATCGTCAAGACAATCAGGAGAACGAAAACGAATCGGATATAAACTATTAAAGTGGTTATAATTTAAACAAAGCCAAAAGCAAATTTGTGTCAGGTAAATCAATGAAGTTTAGGTTAGATTTAGGAAAAGTCAAAACGATAATTCTTGCGGCGGTTGCGCTTATAAGCGTCGCTGTGATTATTTTTGATATTGTTTTGCTTGCGGGAGCAGGGAATATCAGAACCTCAAATCCGGTCGTTGTGAGCGTAGGTCTCGCGGCGGCAGGGTTAGTCGCGTTTTTTGCTTTGATGCTAATTTTTAACAGTTACTACAAGCTCGACAAAGAAAATATAGTGGCTGTTATGGGTTTTTTTGTGAGCAGGATAAATTATGACAGTATTGTGACGGTGCGTCAAAACTCACAAACCAAAATGGTATCTTTGGAACTGTCTTTGAATGGAACCGACGAACAGATTTTAGGCTCTGACACCACAGAGGTTACACTAAACGTGCGTGCCGTCGACAGCGACATATTTTTGGACGAGCTTAAAAAACATTGTGACGCCATTATTGAAATTATTACCCCCGAGAAAAAAGAAAATAAGTAATTTTTAAACACTGCAGAATTAATGGGAAAAACCGAAAGTTATGATTTTCAAGTTATTTGACAACTACGCAAAAGACCGTATTAAATTTTATTTGGACGGCTTTGACTATGTCGGAAGCGACTATTCTTTTTATGCCTTTTTGGATTGGTTTGAGGGTTTGGAATACGCAGAAGAGGGCGGTGCGTTCTATATGCGCGCGACAATGGAAGGAAACTGGTATTATTGGCCGCCTCTTGTGAAGGCGGGCGGGGCACTTTCAAGAAAATCCGCTGCCGCCGCACTGCCAAAAGATTGCTGGTTTGCATTTTGCACGGAAGATTTTGTTTCTGAAATCGGCGATGAAGATGAATATGAAATTTTCACTCAACGCGACTGGTCGGAATACATTTATTCTTCAAACCATTTTATCTCTTTGCAAGGCAAAAGATACCATGCCAAACGAGGCCATATCAAAAAGTTTTCTGCGCTCTACAGCGTGGAAATGCGCTCTTTAAGAGAAGACGACTATAACAATATTGAAGAGTTTGAAACGAAATGGTTGCAGTCACATACCTTTGACGGTAAACTTGACGAAAGCGCAAAGCGAGAAAACCAAACAGTTAAAAGTTGGTATCGAGCAGCGCAAAACGGAGAGACAATTTGCGATTTGCTGTTTGCGAACGGAAATTTGGTCGGGGTTACGATAGGCGAAATTATGCCGTCAAACAACGCGGTTGTTATGTATGAAAAAGCCGACACCGATTATGAAGGCGTGTATTCCTATCTTGCCAACAAATTCGCCGAAAGGCATTTTTCAGGATGCAAATACATAAACCGTCAAGAAGATATGGGGCTGGAAGGTTTGAGGAAGTCAAAGCTCAGTTATTATCCGGAATTTTTGCTTAACAAATACATTCTAAAACCCGCAAAATCCAAGCAATGCTCCTTGCCGAAATCTCAAACGATTCCGCGCACGGAAGGAATTCAAGAGGGCGGCGACTCGACGCACGAATACAGTTTTTTGCAATTGACAATTGACGATTATGACACTCTTATGACGTTTTATGAATCGGGCATTGAAAAACTGGACGACAAACTTTTCTTTTTGAATTATACACCGAAAGAATTGAGTGGCATTTTAAAAAACGGCTATGTTTTGGGCGCTTTTTGCAAAGGCAGATTGGTTTCAACCTGCGCCGTGGATTTTGACAAAACCTACGGAGATATTTTAAAGCGCAAGTGCAAAGACGAGGGCGGCGGGCAGTATTATGAATTATCCGGCATTATGACGGACGAAAATCACCGCAAAAAAGGTCTTGCGCACGAAGTGAGCGGAAGGGTAATCGAATTTGCAAAAGAAAATCTTTCGCCTTGTACCCTTTGTGCCGTTGTTCAATATAACAACGCGCCTTCGCTGTCCAACCTCAAAAAGTTTGGATTTGAAGAGAAAGCGCAGGAGCAAAATGGCCCCTACAATTTTAAATATCTTACGCTGAAAATCTAACGATATGCAACGCCGAATAATAATAAAAGTTGACGCTTGCAGAAAAAATGCAAGCGTTTTAAATATATTGAATAATGTGCGAATGTTCTAGGACTTTCGCGAGCCGCAGGGCGGTGAGAAAGTGAGCACCGAGCACCGGACAAAAGTGCGCAGGCATAGGCACACCCAGTCGCGGAGCGGAAAGAGGGGGCACCCCCACCGCGCAAAGGCACGCGAACGGCAAAATGGGTTATACGATAGTCAGCGTGCCGACTGCGGAAGGGGGAAGAGTAGACGCCGTCCATAAGCCACAGCCGCCGCAGGGGGCGTGAAAAGGACGAGCGTCTACGAGCGGCAAGCGGCATAATGAGGCGACGATACTTAATGTGCGAGAGCCGTAAGGAGCATAGCGACGGAATAGCGTATTGCTACGCGAAGCGTCAATCGCGTCTTGTCTCCCCCGCGAGCGATGTAAAACTAAATAGGCGAAGCACTTATTCGAGTGGTGGGAGAAATACCCCCTTGTGGGGAAAGAGGGGGCATCTAGATTGAAAGTAATTTCACACTCACTCATTACGAAGGCACGAACGCGAGCCACAGGACGGCGAGGAAGTGAGCACCGAGCACCAGACAAAAGAGCGCGAGCACCGCACGGACACTCCGCGGATATCACGCGCGCTAACTTAAACATTATCTATTTGACTAATACGCGCGTCGTGATTATAATTAAACTTTAAAGAGGTGTGCATGATAACGCTCAAAAACAACGCAATATATTATATTGACGGCAAACTGCTTTCCGAAGCGGAATTTTCCGCTGTAAATTTGATGCCTTCCGACGGTAGAAACAGGACGATATCTTTTGGGATTTTGTCATCTCACAACGTCGGAAATTCAGTCGATAAACTCAAAATCAAATTTGACGCGATGGCGTCGCACGATATAACTTACGTTGGCATAATCCAGTCGGCAAGAGCGAGCGGACTCAAGCGTTTTCCCATTCCTTACGTACTTACAAACTGTCACAACTCGCTTTGTGCGGTGGGCGGCACGATAAACGAGGACGATCACGTCTTCGGACTTTCCGCAGCCAAAAAATACGGCGGAATATACGTGCCTGCAAACGTGGCGGTCATACACTCCTATATGCGCGAAATGTTTGCCGGTTGCGGCAAAATGATTTTGGGCAGTGATTCGCACACCCGTTACGGCGCACTCGGCACTCTCGCTATCGGCGAGGGAGGCCCCGAACTTGTCAAGCAACTGCTTGAAAAAACCTACGATATAGATTATCCCAAAGTTATTGCCGTAAAACTTAGCGGCAAACCAAGAAAAGGCGTCGGTCCGCAGGACGTTGCGCTGACGCTTATCGGCGCGGTTTTCAATAACGGTTTTGTCAAAAACGCGGTTTTGGAATTTGTTGGCGACGGCATAAAAAATCTTGACGTTGAATACCGCAACGGAATTGACGTTATGACAACGGAGAGTGCGTGTCTGTCTTCTGTTTGGTGCACGGACGAAAAAGTTGAAAACTACCTTGAAAAGTTTGGCAGAAAGAACGAATACAAAAAACTTGCACCGCAAAACGGTGCGCGCTACGACGGAGCAATCGAAATTGACCTTAGCCTTGTCGAACCTATGATAGCGATGCCTTTCCACCCGTCAAACGTGTATAAATTGGCGGACGTAATAGATAATCCGCTTGACATCCTATCCAAAGTCGAAAAAGAAGGATGCAAACTGCTCGGCCTGCCCGAAGGAAGTTTCAAACTTACCGACAAAGTCAAAGACGGCAAAGTGCTTGTTTCGCAAGGTGTGATTGCAGGATGCGCCGGCGGCACCTATGACAATATTGTCACCGCCGCAAACATATTGAAAGGCAAATCCGTTGGAAGCGGAGCATTTAATCTTACCGTTTATCCCGGTTCGCAATCGGCAAACCTCGCACTTGTCGAAAACGGCAGTGTGGCTTCGCTTATGTCTTCAGGAGCAATATTGAAACCTTGCTTCTGCGGTCCTTGTTTCGGCGCGGGCGACGTGCCTTGCAACAACGGATTTTCAATAAGACACACAACACGCAACTTTGAGCGCAGAGAAGGCTCAAAGCCCAATGACAATCAAATTGCTTCCGTCGCGCTTATGGACGCACGCTCCATCGCCGCAACCGCGGCAAACGGGGGAGTGCTTACAAGCGCGCTCGGACTTGAATATGACGAAAAGGTCCCGGATTATACGTATCCTAGCGCGGTCTACGGACTGCGCGTATACAACGGATACGGCAAACCGGACGAGAATGTGGAACTCATTTACGGCCCTAATATAACCGATCTTCCCGCTCTTTGTCCCCTTTTAGACAACCTCGCTTTGAGTGTGGTGAGCGTCATAAACGACCCTGTCACCACAACCGACGAACTTATCCCTTCCGGAGAAACGTCATCATATCGCAGCAATCCTCTTCGCCTTGCCGAGTTCACTCTGTCAAGAAAAGACCCGAGTTATGTCAAAAAGAGCAAAGCGGTGCGCGACGGTGAAAATAGCGTCAAAGAAAGAATCGAAAAAGCAATCAAATTTGCTGGATTGAACGTAAACGAAACGTCAATAGGCTCGACGATTTTTGCTCTCAAACCCGGGGACGGCAGCGCAAGAGAACAGGCGGCAAGTTGCCAGCGTTTCCTTGGCGGAGCGGCGAATATCGCAAGAGAATACGCC
>CAYJCS010000097.1:0-2459 GCA_964368715.1 uncultured Bacteroidaceae bacterium
ACTTTATCTTCAAAGCAGTCACTTTGAACCGCTACAATTCCGACGTTGCATCGCCCACGATGTCGTTCAACGATATTCGCTACAGCGCGGCAAACGGAAAGGTGTTCAACGTTTACAGCACTGAAGGTGGGTCAGACGACGCGTACTATGAAGGCAACTATGAAAGCGATACAATGTTCTATGCAGACGGCAAGTTCGTGACTCTGTCTGCTTGGTACAGCGGTCACTCACTCAGCGATTTGTCGCACGTGAGATGGGCAGGCGATCCTTCCAGATACCTCTACAAGGTCCTCGGAAACGGAACGGTTGATGCTTTCGGCAACGTGGTGACGACTCTTGATCCAGTCAGCGGCGAACAAGTTCGCGATACGTCAAAGACGCCGTACTATTACACCTACAACACAAAAGCAAGAACGTACAAGAATATCGAAACGTTGCCAGTCGGATACGATGCCAATAAGTACTACGTGTTTGTTTACACAGTGTCACAGTCGCTGAGCGTTGCTTGGGACTTCACGTCACTGTCATACAACTACACCGGAAGCGATCCTGTCAATGGCGGCTCGGCTTATGCAACGGCAAAGATCACCAGTCCCGTGAACATAGTCGTCGGCGGTGCAACCGTAGCAAACACGTCTTATACGTCGGTTCGTGTGCCCGTACAGATTACCAACAGTTCAATAAGTGGTATATCCTTCACATCGGCAAACTTCGCTGACGGAGCAAATTCCAGCAAGATGCAAATGGTAGGCGGGGTTCCCACCTTCACCTTTGACCCGTTTGTAGATTTGGATATCTTCTCAGAAGTTAACGACTTCTACAAGTACTTCCCGAACACCGGTACGGTAACACTTGTTGGCGGCGACACCGTAAGCGTACCCGTGACTTGGGACTTCGGCATTGCAGCTTCTGCAGGCTCAGTATCGTGGGAAGGCGGCGAGTATGAGATAAGAGCGATTATCGGCGGAACAACCGAAAGCATTGCGAACCAGAAAGTGGAGTGCAGATTTGTTGTCAACTCAAGAAAGGCACAAAATGTTTCCACAAGCGGCAATGAATCTCTCGAAGCGCTTACAGGCTACTATGACGGCGATGCCGCGAGAGAGCAAACCTACATTAACCCGTATGAATATATGCAGTCCGATATGGTTCTGCCTGATACTTTGACGGTTGACACAGAGAACGGCGGCGCAGTCACTTACAGAGTTAGCGGCGACGATAATTATCAACTGATTTGGAACTTTGCATCCTTCCGACCTGAATACAAGGGCGGCGTGGTCTACCTGCAAGCATTCCTTATCGGCGCAGATAAGGTCACGCAAAACTTCAAGGTACCGTTCCTCGTTCAAAAGATGATGGCCAGCAACATCTCGACTGACTTCTACCTCGATGAAGAATCGGATGGAACGAATCTGATCGCGGGTTCGCGCAGAGGAGCTGCAAACTCGAACTACAATTCTGTGATAAGCGGTAGCACAGCAGTCACACCGTACGTTATCTCGCCTCTTGCCAACAAGAGTTATAACCTGCCTCAAGCCTACAAAGTTACGTTCACCATATCAAACCCGAGCATAAGAATAAGCGCGGGGATGGATATTCAAGACCTTGAAGTTGGCGGCTGGTCGGCAACAAATATCGGCACCGGTTGGGACGAATCGCATCGTAACAGCGGAACAAATTCGAGAATATTCAGTTATGTAACGCTCAGCATGCCGGCAAACTTCAAAGTAACGGTCAATGAGTGCAGATACGGAACCGCAGCAAACAAGTATAACGCGGGTATCCAACTTGGAACCGGTGAAAAGATCAACATTCCGTTTGGTATAACCGCAGTCGACATGAGCGGATATTCCGCATATGGACTCTTAAACGGAACAACGCTCACCACAAAGACTGCAAACGGTGCACAAATTGCATGGTACGGCATGGCATATGCGTTTGATATCAACGAGACATCCAACGATCTAAGCAAAGCGATAGTCTCTCACGATATCGTAATCGCTTCGTCAAGCAGCACCTACACTCTGCCTTCGCAGAACAACAGAAAAGTCATCTACGTGTTAACGCCCGTCATCGGTGCGGTGGTAGACTCCACTTCTGCAATCACTGACTACGTAAGCACGTTTATACCTAACGGACAAAAAGAAGGATATGTGACAACCATAGTCGTCGCAAGAAACACTTCACTGATCTAAAATCCTCAACCGTTCAAAAAGCAATAGCCTGAACAAGTGGAGACGCGGAAGCGTCTCCACTTGACGGCAGAGGGAAGAATATGCCACAATAAAGGGCAAGTAAACCCCCTTCCAAAATAAAATTTACGATAATTTGGTCGTGTGCGGCCAAAAACGGAAAAAATTGTATGGAATTTACAACAACTGCGGTAAACGTGCTTTTGCTTGTGGCAATGGCAATCCCCGGCTTTATTTTGATGAAAATAAAGTTGGTAAAGCCCAACG
>CAYJCS010000097.1:2559-6283 GCA_964368715.1 uncultured Bacteroidaceae bacterium
GCAATGGCAATCCCCGGCTTTATTTTGATGAAAATAAAGTTGGTAAAGCCCAACGCAATGACATATTTTTCTGCGGTTTTGCTCTATGTGTGCCAGCCTTTTTTGTCGCTGCGCTCATTTATGGAAGTAGAATATTCCAAAGAATTGATAGCAAACCTTGGCATCGTATTTGGGTTTTCGCTTTTGGTGCAGGGATTGCTGTTTTTGATTTTATGGCTCATATTCTATAAAAAATTTGACAATCCCGTAACCTCTGAGAAATTTTTTCTAGAGGGTTATTTAGACGGAGGAAAAGATGGCATAGAGCCGGAAGTGAGCGCGCAAATTGCACACACGCTAAGGGGCAGGGCATACCGCATGATGGTGTGCGTTTGCACTTTTGGCAACGTCGGTTTTTTCGGTGTGCCGGTGCTTCAATTCTTATTCCCAAATAATCCGGAAACTATTGCGTATTCCGCCGTATATATAGTATCGATGAATTTGATGTGCTGGACGGTGGGTGCATATGTGCTTACCGGCGATAAAAAATACATAAAAATCAAAAAGGCACTCATAAACCCACAGACGATAACGCTACTCGTAGCACTTCCGCTGTTTTTCGCAGGTGTAACAACGGCAAAACTGTCCGGAAACGTATGGCTGACTTCCATAAACAAAATAATTGACTTCCTCGCGGATATGACGGCTCCGATGTGTATGTTGATTCTGGGCATGCGTTTTGCACTGGCGCCTCTTAAAGAAATGTTTACCGATTGGAAGGTGTACGTTTCGACGCTGGTCAAAATCGTAGTTTTCCCCCTGGCCGTATTCTTATTGCTTATGCCGTTTGATGTTGCGCCCACGTTGCGCGCCGCGCTTGTTTTGCTTTCTGGCATGCCTTGTGCGTCAATGAATCTGAATCTTGCGGAACTGTACGGAGCGGACCAAAAAACGGCTGCAAACTCGATACTTGTATCCACATTGTTCTGCATCGTCACGATTCCTGCGATAATGCTCTTGGTGTGAATAAAGGTATATTGATAATTTAGAATTGCCTTGAAAAAAGCAAGGCAGAATGATATAATAAAATATAGCTATTTTCGGAGGCTAGACTATGGGATTTCTAAAAAGTAATATGCTTAAGGTTGTCGAATGGGTCGACAACACACCGGGCACACTTGTTCATAAGTTTGAACGTTCGGACAGATATGCCATAATGAAAGGGTCAGAACTTATTGTCAGACCTGCGCAGGCGGCTATATTTGTCTATCGCGGTGCGATTGAAGACGTCTTTACCGAAGGTAACTGGAAGTTGGACGAAGGCGCAACGCCACTTTTGACTCAGGCTGCGAACTGGAAATACGCTTGGGAAAATCCCAAACAAATTGACGTTTATTTTGTCAACCTAAAACAGTTTACAGGATTAAAGTGGGGCACCACAAATCCCGTCATGCTTCCTGATAAAGACTTTGGCATGATAAGAGTTATGGGACACGGAGAGTTCGCTTTCCACGTGTGCAAGCCTCAACTTTTCATGAGAGAATATTTTGGAACGCTCAAATCTTGCACGACGGAGCAGATAAAAGAGTATCTAAAAAGCATCATCTTGATGGAACTTACGGATCTTATGGGCGAATGCGAAATTCCCGCTCTGCAACTTGCGGCAAATTATCGTGAACTCGGCGATACCACAAGAGATAAAGCGTGTGAAAAATTCGGGAAACTCGGTCTTGCCGTTGACGAGGTTTTAATAAAAAATCTAAAATTACCCGAATCTGTCGAAAAAGCGATGGACCAGCGTACCGCTCTCGGCGTTATCGGCGACAAGATGGGTGCATACGCTCAGTATGAAAGCGTTCAGGCAATGCGCGATGCAGCCAAAAATCCCGGGGCTGGCGGAGCATTTGCCGCAATGGGAGTGGGCTTGGGTGCAGGCGCCAGAGTCGGCGCGGGTTTTGCCGCAGGCATAGACGCTGCAACCGCTCCCGCAAAAAAGACGGAGAAATGTTTAAAATGCGGCGCGGAAATGGCAGAAGGAGCAAAATTCTGTCCCGAATGCGGCGAGAAGAATTTGGGGGTGGGCAAAACCGCCTGTGTTAAATGCGGAGCCGCAGTTGACTTAAATGCAAAATTCTGTCCGGATTGCGGCGCGGCAATGACCGCAGTTTGCCCAAAATGCGGAGCAAGCTTAAAGGCAAAAGCAAAATTCTGTCCCGAATGCGGAGCAAAAATAAAATAATATATGTCGGAAGAAGTATCCGTAATTAAATGTGCCAGTTGCGGTGCGGACATGCTTTTTGACCCCAATATGGGTGCGCTTCGTTGTCCGTATTGCGACAGCATAAAAACCGTCCAAAAAACCCGTTCTCTTTCAAGAGATTTTTTTAAGGAGAAGAGCGCAGGGGGAGTGGTATTAGGAGGGTCGAACTATACTTGCCCAAATTGCGGCGGAGAGGTTGAACTTGAAGAATTTACAACCGCTGCTGCGTGTCCTTTTTGCGGGGCGACAAATATCGTCAAGCGTGAAAATATTTTAGGGCTGAAGCCCGACAGTATTCTTCCTTTTGCGCTTTCGCGTGAAAAAGCACTCGACGCGGGCAAAAAGTGGATAAAGAGGCGCGTTTATGCGCCATCGAAGGCAAAAAAGACTTTTGTGGCAGACCGTTTCAGCGGGGTATATGTGCCATCGTTTAAGTTTGATACCGACTCTGTCACTACATACCAAGGGCGTTTGGGCGAATACTATTACGTCACCGTAGGCAGCGGTCAGAACCGACATCAGGAGCGCCGCACGCGCTGGTTTACGGTCAGCGGCAACTATGACCGTTACTTCTGCGACGTAGTTGTGGAGGCAAGTCGTCAACTTAACCAAAAGGAAATGACCAAAATTCTGCCTTACGATATCGCAAATACCGAAGAATACAAAAAAGAGTATCTTGCGGGTTTCAGTTCGGAACGCTACGACACAGGGCTTGACGATTCGTTTAGTATAGCAAAAGAACAGATGATTTCGCAGATAAAGAGCGGGATATTGAGCGGATATCGCTATGACGTCGTAGATTATCTAAACGTCGACCCACATTTTATTAACACGCGATTCAACTATATGCTGGTGCCCCTTTGGGTTTGCGGATATAAATACCGCGAAAAGATATACCGCTTTATCGTAAACGGTCGCACGGGCGTGTCAACGGGCAATTATCCCATTTCGCCGCTGCGTGTGGGTGCTACAATTGTGCTTGCGTTAGGAATTATTGCGGCGATTGCGTATTTCGTGATAAACAGCAATCTTTTTACATAGCAAGCACTTGAAAACACAAAATAAATTATAATCGGCGGGTAGCCGCCACGGAGGTAAATATGATAACAAAGGACATGCTCATAATTGACGTGCTTCAACAAGGAGATGCAGAAAAACTCGCAAAAATTTTGACAGACAGCGGCATGCATTGTCTTGGTTGCGCACTCGCACACAACGAGACCATAGAAGAGGCGGTTGCCGTGCACGGTCTCGACCTTGACGATTTGATTTCAAAACTAAACGAAGCGGCAAAATAAAGCCCGAAGGAGGGTTTATGCACACCACTGACATATTAGCCATCGCAAAACGTCTTATCGAACTGCGAACTTTTTCCGATTATTCTCAAAAAGAAATGGCAGGGCTTCTTTCCATTGACGAAAAAGAATATGCCGAATATGAAAACGGCGAAAAGGAAGTGCCGATAAACGTTATTTACCACTTTGC
>CAYJCS010000098.1:0-1167 GCA_964368715.1 uncultured Bacteroidaceae bacterium
ATTTTTTGAGGGTAGAAATTCAGTACTGTTTTTTAACGCAGATTAAACTGCGCATCTATAATTGCTTTTACCAATTAAAAATCAAAGGGATTATCGTCTTTTTCGTTCTTTACCGTCGTGCCGTAGATTGTATTGTCAAACGAATTGTTGTTATCGGTCGTATCGAAAGTTGCCTTGAACGTGTCTCCGAAGTCGTCGTTATTTACACCTTCAAGCGCGTATGTCAGCGATTTATAATATCTTGACATTGAGCAGTATAGATACGGTGCAACATAGAAGGAGGCTAAACCGGCGGTGATTGCCACCAATAAATACCACCAGAAGAACGAAAGCACCAGTACAAAGAAATCCCAATAATGGCCTTGCATAAGATTCGCGGAGCGCGTCATTGCATCGCGCCATTTCGTTTTGGGCTGTTCGGCAAAAATGTATTGCATTTGAGAATACCTGATTGCCAGATAAATGCCGGGAACTATCAGCAAAACAAGTCCGACCGTTATCAATAAACCGCTTACCAAATAGGCCAAAAACTCTTGCAAAAAAACTTTTGAATCTTTTAAGTCGTCAAAAACCGTCGCCCAAGTGGCAGTTTCGCGGTTTATAAACTTCAAATAAAATCTGCTTACGCCGACAGCGAGAGAAAAGTAAACCACGGCGTAAGCAATGGACAGACATATATCGATTATATTAAGCGCCAATGCCAAATCGGGTTTTGCCGTTTTTGTTGCCAGCGTGCCGAAAATGCCCACGGCGTAACTTATCAAAATCATAATCGCAAGTGGTTGCAGGGCAACAAACAGTCTGCCGCGTAGGTCTGCACGTGCATCCATTTTGAGTTTAATTCTGTTCAATTTTATCTCCCTTGCCGCAAAATCAATTGCGTAGTTTTGTTTGCATTACTATTATATCACACAACAGCGCCAATTAGCAAAAAATGTAAATAAACAAAAACAGAACCTTAAGTCCTTGATTTAACAATGCTTTCAATCTGTATAGCAATCTATATCTAACGAAATTTCTGAATATCAATGTATCATAAAAAAAGATGCCCGACATTTGCCGGGCATCAATGTAATTTTTTTAAATTATGTTTTCTTTTGACTGTCACGCATCTTTGCTGACGGATTATTCCTTGTTTTCGTCTTTCTCTTCTGACTTTTCATCGCC
>CAYJCS010000098.1:1267-6247 GCA_964368715.1 uncultured Bacteroidaceae bacterium
GCAAGTGCAATCGTCGCCGCAAGTGCAATCGTCGCCGCAAGTGCAATCGTCGCCGCAAGTGCAATCGTCGCCGTCGGTGCCGTCACAAGCGCAAACCTTCTTCTTTTTCTTCAACAACATCAACACGGAAATTGCAACAGCCGAAGCAATTACAACCGCACCAACAGTCCAAAGTGCCACGCCAAGCGCGTAGTTTTCCTTTTCGATGATGAAGGATTTGACAAGTTCTCTTTCTCCGTTGGGGGCAACAATATAAACGTCTACGCTCACAGCGCGACTATTTACTTTGATTTCACTTAGCGAGCCGTATTCATTGCCGTTTGCAACGAAGAGATAATTGTATCCGACGGGCAGGGCGCTGTTATCAAAAGCGAAGTCAGTTGAGTTTTCAAAGAATCCTATTGTGACAACGTCACCGCAGCCGCTGAGAGCGTTTGTAACTTTGTTCTTTGCATAATCGTCAATCAAGGTGATAGAGCCGTCACTGCCAATTACGTATCCGTTGTAAATGAGGTTATCTCCACTTACCTTGACGTAACCGAAGGTTGGATTGTCAAGAGTATAGGGGATAGAACGGCTGTAGTCCAAGGCCGCGCTGACGTCGGCGTTATTGTTTTTATATTCGTAGTATTTTGTGCCTATCGTGCCCAAGGTGACGTACAATACGCTGTTGACGGGTGCTTCTGCATAAACATGATCGTGTCCTGCAAACACAATATCAACACCGTTTTCTTCAAAGATAGGCGCAAGTTGACTTCTCATTTTCACAACTTCGGAGTCGTTTGCGTGGGAGCCTGTTGAATACAAACTCTTGTGCATCACAACAAACTTCCATTTTGCGGTGCTGTTTTCCAGTGTAGTTGTCATCCATTCAAGTTGCGTTTTAGCAAGACCTTTACTATCTATATTGTTGGTGTCGAGCACGACAAAGAGTGCGTTTGCATAATTGAAGGAATAGTAGTCTTCATTGGCTTCGCCGCCCTTATTGATATCGGTTGTGACACAATCGGGTTGAGCATAATTGAAGAATTTATCAAGGGCCTTGGTTTCACTTTCATGATTGCCCGCTGCCGCGAACAGAGAGGTGTTTGCGTAGGTGGAGAGCATGGTATTCAGCGAATACTGCCACTGATAATAATTTTTGCCGTTGTCAACCATATCGCCGCCGCTGATGATAAAATCATAATTTTTGGATTGGTATGATGAATTTATTGTGTCAAAGGCAAACGACGTTTTGTCGTACATGCTTTGAATCATACCTTGAGGATCTGCCACGGCAAGGAATTCAAATTCGTCGACGCTTGATGCCGCTGCAGTTGTAAACTTGAACGCTTCAACACCACAGTATTCGTTAAGAGAATATGTTCTTGAGTTTATTGTAAATCCTGTGATTGTATATTGGTACGTTGTTCCTGGTTCCAAATTAGAAAACGTCACTTTGTGACGGTTACGGTAGATCACGCTGTTGGAGGGGGCATTGTCGCGATCCATACAGGTGTAATATTTTTCAATTGTGTCTCCACCGTCATTAATTTCGTAATATGTCGCAGAATGTGTTATGCAAAGAAGTCCCAAATCAATGAGCGGTACGTAGGCAGGGGAGGTCAGCGTTTCAATTTTGACATTTCCGCTTGTGACTTCGCCGTAAAGATTTCCACAATTAGGGTCATTGGCGTTAGTGATGTAATCGGACGAAGAAGGGTTGAATATATCCCAATATTCGCCGTATGCCTGTGTCCATTCCGTATCGCCCGCTTTTCGATAAGCGACTCTTGCAAAGATTTCCTCGTCCGTATAGAAACTTAGATCAAATTCAGTCGTTCCGTTTACGGTGTCAAAGGCAGCAGTGAGATTGCCGGGCATTCTTCCGTTAGTTTGGGTCGCTCCCATTATTCCTTCGGTGGCGAAACTGCCTTCAAGATAACTCAACTCAATCTCTTCTCCATCCACGTTGATAGTGCCGTATGATTTATAAGGTGCGGTTATAGTGAGGGGTTTTGAGGGATCTTTAATGTCCGCAATATCCGCAGTATCGTCGGTTGCAAATGCAACTATTATATTTTTTGCTATACCGCTAAGCCCGATATAGAAACTGTCGGTAAGATAACTGTCAAGAAGATTTGTAACTGCGCCTATAGTGTCGTCGCCTTCAAGCGCAATGCTGAAACTGTCGTTCAAAATGCCGCTTAGCACAGGTAGCAAACCGTCCACTGCGTCGGCAAGCACAAAGTTGTCGAGGCTTATGCCGATATCAAGCACATTGCCTTCTTTGTCGGTTGCAACGCCTGTTTTGCTGTCGAACTTAATGCCTGCGACGGCTTTAAGCACGATTCTTATGACGCTGTTCATCTCTTTAACTTCCGTGGATGTGAGGCTGTATTCGCCTTTTGTGAAGTCAAAGTGGTAGGTCAAAAGTGTTTTGAGCAGAGAATCATCGTTGAAATAAAGCGGATTGAGCAACGAACCAAAAAGGTCGCGTCCGAGTTTTCCGCTGTCGCATTGATCGGATAAATCTTTCATCGCTGCGATAAAGCGTAAGCGATAACTTTCGTTATATGGAGAATTTTCTTGATAAAGCGGATTGTTTTGATCAGTTATACCCTCACTTGAAATAAAGGAGGTTGAAATTTCAAGACCGGAGTTGTGAGCGGTCAGGATAAATACAGCCATCTGAGCAAGGGTCATTTTGCCCAATTCTTCGCTGCCGTAACTAAGTCCGATAACATTCCATGCAACGGCTTTGACGTATTCAATAACGTCGCTGTATGCCTGTCCGTTATAAGGATATCCGTTTTCGCCGTACAGTCCGTCCCAGAGAGTGTTGACAAGAGTCATTGCAATTTTGTAGATAGGAGTCTTGAACTCTGTCAAGATACCGCCGAGCAGATTGTCCAAGACTTCACTATCGGGTCCCAAATATTGATTGACCAAGCCGACAACAGTGGATTTGAGGTCATCGGAATCAAGAAAGTGACCGACAACTCTTTCAAGCAGTTGTCCGTATATCTCATCATAGATATACTCGTTGAAAGTATCGACGGACATTCTGTCGTAATGCACGATGTAGGTGTAAAAATCGGGGTTAACCTCAAGCGCCGCGGCAAGTTTTTCTTCGGTGGGATCGTCCGCGTATGCCTGTGCCTCGTCATCGCCCGCAGTATTCCAAACCGTGGTGGGGTTGAAAACATTCGTCGAGGGTGTTTCTTTCAAATTGTCCAGAGGCCGCATACTGCTTTCAGCGTGTTCTGCCAGTTGACCTTCATAGACGTAACGGTAATAACGTTGGATTGTCAAATAACGCACGGGAGAATCATAACTGACGGTAGAGCCTGTTTGGAAATCATAAAAGACGTTTCCTTCGGCGTCGACGTAGTTTGCAATATCCGAGGAGTGCATATGTCCCGTGAGCGAATAATGGACGCCCATATTAAGCAAACGCTTGACTGTGTATTCCCAGTTGTAAAGTGTGAAGTCTTTCAATATTTCGTCTTCTTGGTCAAAGTGCGGAAGTGCGTTTTGGTGGAAAACGGACACGTAAGTATCGTTTTCAATGCCCGGTTTTGCAATGACGTTTTCCATAAAGTCAAAGCAGTCTTTGGTTATTCTGCCGCCTGTAAGATGATTTAGCCAAGTGTTGCGGTAAACCGGCTCGTCAAAGGTTGCAACGCTAATAGTTTCTTTATCAATCTCTTCAAAAGTCTTAGTAGTTTCGTTGAAATGATAATAATCAAAATACTGATTTGATGTGTATGTCTCGTATTCACTAATGCTGATTTCGACGGGAGTTAATGATGAGGGGATTTCTTCTCTATCGCTTGCGTCCAAATTAAAAATTGTAACGTCGGTGTCGCTTGGCGTTGCCGCAAAACTCAAAACGTTGTTATATTCGCGTATATTTGCGTAACTGTAGACTATTGCATAGTTCGTTATGGTAGCCGCGTTTGCATAAACATCATTCAGCGCGCTGTCCATATACACAAAGTCCAAATTTTCGGCATTTTTGGAAGGTATGTAACTGCCCGTATATGAGGAATACCAATAAGAGTTGGGATAGAAAAGATTAAGGTCAAAACCGTTTGTGCCGTTAAGGTCGGCGTTGGGGTAGCCAAGTCCTGCATAGATAAGCGCAAATTGAGCCGCTGAAACAGCTTCGGCTTTCCAAGCATTGCCTGTTGCTTTGTCATAAAGCGCGCCGCTGTTATTATATAGGTCATGGTTGCCGGGGCTTACAAAAATTTGGAAATTCTCGTATCCTGCGTTTTTACGGACTTCGTTTTGGCAATAGCGCAGTGCGTTTGCAACGTCGATATGGGCAACTCTCTCTCCGTTTTTGGTGAGGTCACCTGAGGCAACAAAATACATAGGAGCAATACCTACCTGTGCGTCGGCGATAATTCGCATGACGTTTGCATAAAGAGCATTTCCGCTTTCCATAACCAGTTTTGTGTCACCGGTCAAAGAGCCGTAAAAATCGCTGTCGTAATAGTCCTCTGCGGTGACGTCTTGATAGCAGTATTCCAGCGGGAAATAATGGATATCGCTGATGTGTCCCACTGTGATCGTGTCTGTAGCAGTCCAGGCGAAGGTGCCTGCAGATGCCACGTCGCTTGTTATTGTAAATGCAAAGGCAAATGCCAAGACAAAGGCCAGCAGTCCGACCAGCACTACGGTAATTTTGTTTTGATAGGATTTTTCCATAATTTCTCCTCTAAAATTCATACGCCGCAAATTATCGATTCGACGGTTATAAAAACTGAAGTCTATTATAAAGCATATCGCGCGAATATTCAAGCGTAATTTTCCGTTTTAAAAATGATTTATGAAAAACAAGCTGCTAAATAAAAAAATTGAAATACGATATTAAAAAGTATGCATTATGTCGGACCAGCAAAGATTTTC
Organism: uncultured Bacteroidaceae bacterium; assembly: GCA_964368715.1. Lineage (GTDB taxonomy): Bacteria > Bacillota > Clostridia > Christensenellales > CAG-917 > RGIG4097. The sequence continues at coordinate 6,167 of CAYJCS010000098.1, forward strand.
CCCCTTGCCAAGCAGAGCAAAAAGTAGTAAAATACTTATATTAAAACCTAAGAGGGATTTATGATTTATAGAGATTCTTTC
>CAYJCS010000099.1:0-6135 GCA_964368715.1 uncultured Bacteroidaceae bacterium
CACAAATTGTTCCGCATTGTTCTTTGCGTCCACAAGTGCGCGGCGCTTGTTGTCTTCTTCGGCGTACTTTTCAGCGTCTTTGACTGCGGCATCGATATCGCTATCGCTCAAGTTGCTGCTTGCAGTGATGGTGATAGACTGCGATTTGTTGGTGCCTTTATCCATTGCACGGACCGACACTATACCGTTTGCGTCGATGTCGAACGTGACTTCGATTTGCGGTATTCCGCGAGGTGCGGGAGCAATGCCCACAAGTTCGAATCTGCCGAGAGTTTTGTTGTCGCGTGCAAACTGTCTTTCACCTTGCAAAACGTGAATATCCACAGAAGTTTGATGATCGGCCGCCGTTGAGAACACCTGCGATTTGCTGGTAGGAATGGTCGTGTTGCGGTCGATAAGTTTGGTAAACACGCCGCCGAGGGTTTCGATACCGAGAGAAAGCGGGGTTACGTCGAGCAAAAGCATATCTTTAACTTCGCCTGCAAGAACGCCTGCCTGAATTGCCGCGCCGATTGCCACGCACTCGTCGGGGTTGATGCCCTTGTAAGGGTCTTTTCCCATCTCTTTTTTGACTGCGTCATAGACAGCCGGCACACGGGTTGAACCGCCGACCATAATGACTTTTGCGATGTCATTGGGGCTGAGTTTTGCATCTTTCAGTGCCTGACGGAGAGGATTCATCGTCTTTTGGACAAGGTCTTCGGTCAAACTGTCGAATTTGGCTCGGGTGATGTCCATATCAAGGTGCTTCGGCACGCCGTTGTCGACGGTGATAAACGGCAGAGAAACCTTTGCCTTTGTCACGCCGGAAAGGTCAATTTTTGCCTTTTCTGCCGCTTCTTTGATACGTTGCATTGCCATCTTGTCGCCGCTTAAGTCAATGCGTTCTTTTGCTTTGAATTCGGCCACGATATAATCCATAACGCGCTTATCAAAGTCATCGCCGCCAAGTCGGTTGTTGCCTGAGGTTGCAAGCACTTCAAATACACCGTCACCAAGTTCCAGCACCGATACGTCGAAGGTGCCGCCGCCAAGGTCAAAAATAAGGACCTTTTGGTTTTTGTTTTCGTCTTTATCCACACCGTAGGCAAGTGCTGCCGCGGTAGGCTCGTTGATAATACGCTTTACTTCAAGACCTGCGATTTTGCCCGCGTCTTTTGTTGCCTGACGTTGAGAGTCGCTGAAATATGCAGGCACTGTGATAACAGCTTCGGTGACCTTTTCGCCCAGATATTTTTCCGCATCGTTTTTGAGTTTTGTAAGTATCATTGCGGAAATTTCTTGAGGCGTGTAATACTTGTTTTCAATTTTAACTTTGTGATCACTGCCCATTTCTCTCTTTATCGAGGTGACGGTGTGTTCGGGGTTGGAAACGGCTTGCCTTTTGGCTATTTCGCCGACAAGTCTTTCTCCGTCTTTTGTGAAGCCCACAACCGACGGGGTTGTGCGCATACCTTCGGCGTTAGGGATAACCACCGCTTCGCCGCCTTCCATAACGGCAACACAAGAGTTTGTAGTTCCTAAGTCAATACCAATTACTTTTCCCATGTTATATTCTCCTTTCGGGCTATGCCCGACGCTTTTATTTTTTTTATTTTTGCTTGCTTATCCGAATTTGGAAAAGCAAAATGTTTTCGGTTTGTTAAATTAACACTTTTTTATTTTCCGACCTTTACGCTTGCAGGACGAAGAAGTTTGCCGTTCAATTTGAATCCTTTTGATACAACTTCCAAAACAATGTTTTCTTTGCCTTCTGCCGCTATGCTCTCAACCGCGCACATCGTCTTTACGTCAAACGGGCAGTCGAGTGCATTTACCTCTTCAAGTCCGAATCCGCTGAGTGCAGAAATAATTTGCTGTTCCATCATATTAAAGCCTGTTAGTGCGCTTTCGTCCGAAATGTATTTTCTGGCGAGGTCGCAGTTGTCCAAAACCGTCAACAGCTTTTCAACAACCATCGATATGCCTAATTGTTTCATTTCTTCCGACAAAGAAGAGTTGCGCTTCCTGTAATTGTCGAAATCGGCTTGTATGCGCTGTGTTAGATTGCGGCACATTACGCTTTCGGCCAAAGCCTGCCCCAACTTTTCTTCAAGGGCTTCAATGTACTTTTCATCGCCCAGCAGTTCTCTGTCAAGCCCAAGATCTCCGCCGACGGTTTCCGCTTTTTCTTCGGCTTTTCCGTCTTCGACTTTAAACTCTTTGTCTAGTTCCGCAGTAGACTTATTTTCGTTTTTTTCTTTGCTCATTTTTTACCTGTATCCTTATTATGTTCAAAATTTAATCTGTCATTTAGTATCTTTGTCGTCGAGAATGGTTGACAGTGCTTTCTTCATATAATCCAAAACGCCGATAACTTTTTTGTAGTCCATGCGTTCCGGTCCTATGACTCCTGCCTGCCCCACGACTTCGTCGCCCACCTTGTATGCCGCGGTAATTATGGCGCATTTGTCAACGCCGCTGTCTTCTTTGCCTATTCTTACGCTGAACTCAATGCTGTCTTCCTGCCCTGCAAGCAATTCCGTAACGCTTTCGGCATCGGATATGACCGACAAAAAGTTTTTTGCGTCTTCAATGTTGTTGTATTCGGGATAATCCAGCATTTTGAGTGCGCCCTCGACAACAACGTCGCCGTGTTCGTGAATGTAACTTTTGATAAGATTCAAAACCTCATCGAATATATCTCTGAAGCCTTTCAGTTCATCTTCCACTTCGGCCCCAAAATCACAACAGGCCAGTTCGCCGATTTCTTTTGCGGCAAACACTTTGTTGAGCACACGCGTCGCGGTGTCCACGTATTCGCTGCGCAAATCCAAATTTGTGTCGATTGTCTTGTCGGCGAGAATACCTTTGTTTGTCACGATAAGCACAAGCAGTTTGCCTTTTTTGAGTTGAACAAGTTTAACTTCTTCAATAATCACGTGTGGATTGTTGCGAGTGACCAAAAACGAGGTGTAATTTGTGACGTCGCTGATTATTTTTGCCGCCTGCCCCGCAATGTCTTTTATCTCGCTCAATTTTTCGTCAAAGCGATTACGGATAAATGTCGTTTCTGCATCGGTCAGCGTGTTTGTGCTGTCTCCGAGAGTGTCCACGTAGAGTTTGTATGCCGCTTTAAGCGGAACGCGTCCTGCAGACGTATGCGGTTGCTCCACATAGCCCAACGCTTCAAGTGCGCTCAACTCGGCTCGAATTGTAGCAGAAGAAACTTCAGGGAGATACTTCGTCTGTACGTCGGAACTGGAAACAGGCTGTCCCGTTGCGATATACAAATCAACAACGGCGCAGATAATTTTACATTTTCTTTCAGACAACTCCTTGCTCATGATTTCTCCTTTGCTAGCACTCTTTATGCCCGACTGCTAACATTCTATAATGGCTGTTGCTAAATGTCAACTATTAATGTTAAAAAATTTCTAAAATTTAGCAAAAAAGCAAGAAAAAAACGCTTGTTATGCTTAGCGTTTTTATTTTATCTATTATTTATATTTTATATTGCTTACAAATGGAATGACAAAAAATTAGTATATTTTGACTAATCTTGATATGTACCAATGGATAACCACATTTTTTAAAATTTTTGGAATGTTGATGAGATTGCGCTTTAGAAGCGCAAAAGGCGAGGTGCCATAGTGATTTTTTAGCAACATAAAACGGTATGGGTTTTGCCGTACCGTTTTCGCATATAAGTTTCAAGTCTTTTCATGTGGTGCCTGCAACGATAATTGACAAAGTTGACCGTATTAAGTTGACATTAAGCGACCTCAAATTGCGTTATGATTAGTCTATCCTTTCAATCCAATTCTTATCAAATTTTAATGCTTTCAAAATGCTTGCCTTGTCCAATTTCTCGGGAATCCTAATTCTCAAATGATATCTGTCTTTTGGAATATCTTCAATAATTGTAAATTGACTACCGTGTGGTTGCCACGTAAACATATGCTTATGACCGTCTTTTGTATAACCTTCTAGATTACCTCTGCTATTCCATTCAAATATGTATTGCACAGCATCATAACGAATAGTTTCTAATTCAAAAATCAAGTATTCGCTATAATCTGCGCTTTTAACTAAAACGACAGTTCTCGCAAACTTAAAGTATTGACGTATTCCAGACACACGTTCATTCCATATGTCCAAAACCATTTTACCTATTTCATTCGGTTCTGCTTCCGTTATTTTGTCGACTCCAAAACTATACGTAGGGGAATTCCTACCACTAATTAGCCGGACTGTTTTTTGTGTGCCAATATTCGTACTACATTTAACTGTTTTCGCACTCCAACAACAATTATTTAATACGACATCATCTAATCCAACATTTGATGGACGCCATTCTGCCCGGATACAATTTGCAAAAATAGCCTCCCATTCATTTCCTTCCAAAGACATAGTATCTTTTGTCGCTAATAAATATACAATATCCTCTGCAAACTTTTCAACGAAAGTTGATGGAAATTTGTTTATTGGGTATGGCGGAACTGCCTTATTTACTGTTCTTAATTTTGGTTCAGTCATATACACTCCTCCATATCAATTTGTCATATTATATCACACTTTGTATAAAGAACAAATCCAAAAAAAACAATTTAAAATTTATATCAATAATTTTGACTTTGAATAATGAATATGCTACACTAAATGAGAAGCAAACTTCCCATAATTGATTAGGAGATAAGATGATTTCAAATGTAGAATTACAAAGAAAACGTGTTGGATTAACACAGTCCGAATTATCAGAGCACATTGGCATTAGCCGCCGTGCTCTTTCGTCGATTGAAAAATCAATTTCCATTCCGTCGGTTGATATAGCACTTAAACTTGCATTGGCATTGAACACCTCTGTTGAAAATTTATTTTCTTATCAAGTTGTAGAAAATCCCATCAAACAAGTTCCCAGCAAAAACTTAACCGCGCCTACTCTTAGCCCCAATAACAAATGGAAACATTTCACTTTCGTTGACTTATTTGCAGGCATAGGCGGTATACGCATAGGGTTTGAGAGTGTTGGGGGCAAATGTGTTTTTTCTTCCGAATTTGATGAAGATGCTTGCAAAACATATCAGGCAAATTTTGGCGAGCACCCGTCGGGTGATATTACAAAAATACAATCTTCGAATATTCCAGATTTTGATATTTTACTTGGTGGTTTTCCTTGTCAGTCATTTTCAATCATCGGTAAAAAAGAGGGGTTTTCCAATGAAACGTGTGGCACTCTCTTTTTTGAAATTGAAAGAATATTAAAAGATAAAAAACCGCCTGCTTTTATGCTAGAAAATGTAAGAAATCTTGTCGCGCACGATAATGGCAATACTTTCAAGATTATTAGAGAGCATTTGGAAGCATTGGGCTATCACGTTTATGCAAAAGTTCTAAATGCGCTTGATTATGGAGTCCCACAAAAAAGAGAAAGAATTATTATTGTGGGATTCCTAAAAGACATTCCCTTTGAATTCCCTGAACCCATTAAGAAAAGTGAAAGATTAACACTTGCTGATATTTTGGAAGAAAATGTTGATTCGAAATACTATGTTAAGGAAAGCATTAAACAGTCGAGACTTGAACGGTTGCGTGATAAAGGCTATCCAAAACCCTATATTTCACACGAAAATATGGCAGGTTCAGTTACACCGCACCTGTATTCATCGGCTTTGCGCGCAGGTGCTTCTGCCAACTATATTTTAGTTAATGACGAACGCCGCCCGACTGAACGGGAAATGTTAAGAATACAAGGCTTTCCTGACACCTATAAAATCGTTTTGCCATACGGAAAGGTTAGAAAACAATGTGGCAATTCCGTTGCTATTCCTGTTATAAAAGCAGTTGCAAATGAAATGCTAAGTGCTCTGCGCAAATATGACAGAGAAAAATAATTTGTATGGCACGGTAGTGTTTGCTTATCTTAAAATATGAAGTATAACCATCTATTCCGCCCGTTCGATTCCAACGTTATTTTTGAAACGGCTTGACAAAATGCGAAAGGTTGATGAAATTGCGTTTTTCTCTTGTTTAGACGTGAAGGAGCGTACTTGGGCGTACGTGACTGAACAAGCGAAAAAAGAAAAAGCGCAAAGTCGCAACTTTGCGCATTTTGGTACCCCTGTGGGGAATCGAACCCCAGATTCCGCCGTGAGA
>CAYJCS010000100.1:0-6040 GCA_964368715.1 uncultured Bacteroidaceae bacterium
GGGTTCGACACTTCTCTTACTTACGACAAGTTGTACCAATTTTGCTGTTACGTCAACCAAGGTTTGCCGTACATCGCCACTCATCCCGATTACTTTTGCCCGGCGGAAGGCTGTCCGATGCCCGATATAGGCGCAATGATAGAAGCCATTCGCTTGACGGTAGGGCGTACACCCGACGTCATAATGGGCAAACCGCACAAAGAAGCAGGAGCAAGGATTGCATCAAAATACAATCTTCCTCCCAAGAAAATCGCGATGGTGGGAGACAGACTTTATACAGACGTGGCGTTTGGCAAAAACTGCGGGTTTGTATCCGTGCTTGTGCTGTCAGGAGAGACTGACAGAAAGATGCTGGAGGAAAGCAAAATCAAGCCGGATTACGTTCTTGACTATGTCAAAGAGATACCCGCGCTAATCGGCGCATAAAGATACGCAAGCGGCTCTGACGAGCCGGGAGAAATTTTATATTATGACAACAATTTTATCGGCAAGCGAAGTCTGGCCTCAATGGCTGATTTTCGCTTTATACATGGCAATCATCCTTTCGGTTGCAATCATCACAAGAAAAAAGACAACATCCGTTGAAGGATTTATGTTCGCAAACAAGGGCGTCGGTGCTTGGCTTAGCGCTTTTGCTTACGGCGCAACTTATTTTTCCGCAGTCGTTTTTGTCGGATATGCTGGCAAATTCGGCTGGAGCTTCGGTTTGTCCGCAGTTTGGATAGGCTTGGGAAATGTGATTTTTGGCACTTTGATGGCTTGGATAGTCCTTGCAAAGCGTACAAAGCGCATGACCACGCAACTCAGCGCGCGCACAATGCCTGAATTTTTTGAAAAACGCTATGACAGCAAATATATAAAAGTGGTTGCGTCGCTAGTGATTTTTGTGTTTTTGCTGCCTTATTCGGCATCCGTTTACCAAGGTATGGGCTATATCTTTGAAGCGGTGCTTGGTATCGACGCAGTTTGGTGCATTTTGATACTGGCGGGTATCACTGCAATTTACCTTTTTGCAGGCGGCTATTTTACTACGACTATAACCGATTTTATTCAAGGCACCATAATGCTTGTCGGCGTTACGGTTGCGGTATTTTTGTTCCTTAACAGTGATAAGATGAATTGGGGCGAAGGGCTATCGGCACTTTGGAACGATGCCAACTTAACGCTTATACCAAACGTTGTAACGCCCGATAAACCCGGAGCGACTTTCTTGGATAATCAGATGTTCAATGTGGTTATTCTCGTGCTTTTGACTTCCTTCGGTATTTGGGGATTGCCTCAATCCATTCACAAATTCTACGCTATTAAAGATAACAACGCGATAAAGAGAGGTATTGTTATTTCCACACTGTTTTCGGCAGTTGTGGGTTGCGGAGCTTACTTTATGGGCAGTATGATAAGCAGATTTGTGTCGGCGGAAACGTTTAGCGGCACTCTCGGCGGTGACTTTGATAAACTTATGCCAGAAATGATTGTCTCCAATCTGCCATCGGCTATGCTGGGCCTGATAATCGTCTTGCTTTTCTCCGCGTCAATGTCCACTCTTGCCGCGCTTAGTCTTTCGTCCAGTTCCACCGTCACAGTTGACTTTGTCAAAGGCTACGTCAAAAAGGATTTCGCAGACGATAAAATGCAAATTTTTATGAGAGTTTTGTGCCTCGTATTTGTTGCAATATCGGCTGTCCTTGCCATAGTCAAGATTGACGCAATCGTGTCTATGATGAGCCTCAGTTGGGGCGCAATAGCAGGCTGCTTCTTGGGGCCTTATATTTACGGTCTATACAGCAAAAAGGCAAACAAAGCCGGCGCATACGCATCGATTATCTTTACTCTTGCGCTCACGTTTGCAATGATTATCGGCCTTGGCTACTTTGTGTTGCAGTCAAAAGGTCTTGATCCTACCTTTGGTCAGGCAGTGAAAACAGGTATCGGCACGAGTCACTTTATCGGGGTTTGCTCAATGGCCAGCAGTATGATAGTTACACCTATCGCAAGCCTGATTTTTAACAAAAAGTGCAAGGTTTCTGATGAAAAATTGGAAATGCTGTTCCCTAAAAAAACCGTTGCGGAAAAAGAAGAAAAATTTGATTCGCCCGCGGATTTTATCTCATCAGCGAACAAGGGCACGGAAAACTAGTATCCGGTATACGTACTGAAAAAAATTATTAAATAAAAGGGCAGACGAAAGTCTGCTCTTTTTGTTTTATTTTTTTTGGAAAATTGCGAATTGCTCGGCAATTTTTGTTTTTTACACGGCAGTGAAAAATGCGTGCAACCTATGGTGTTGCTATCTATCCGTTTAGGTGATAAAATCGAGATAAATCAACCTTTGGAGTCATTATGAAGAGCAAAACCAAATATGAAATCAATATCGACGAGTTGCAAAACATTTTTGACAAAGCAAAACTTGGAGGAGTGGAAAGTTTTTCGCCGTTGGGAGCGGGAATGTACAACGCCGTATACAAGGTAAAAACCGCAGAAAAAACATACGCTATAAAAATCGCCCCTCTGCCCGAAGTTAAGGTTATGACTTACGAAAAGGATATGCTTACTACGGAAATTTTTTGGTATGATGTGATGGCAAAAAATACTACTATAAATATACCCAAAATTTACTTCGTGGACAAAAGCAGAGAGATTATTCCATCTGAATATTATGTTATGGAATTTCTTGAAGGGCCGACTTTGAATAAATTGGATAAATCTGACGAAGAAAAGGAATTTGCGCGAAATTCCTTAATATCAAATATCGCACAAATTCACAAGGTCAAGTCGGACAAATTCGGATATTTGCAAAACGGCTTGCACGATAACTGGTATCTCGCACTCAAAAGTTTTGCCATGAACTGCATGGCTGATCTAAAAGCGGTGGCCAAAAAGTCGAAACGCGGTGTAAAACTGCTTGACTATGTCGAAAAACACGCTGATTTGCTAAAAAGCGTTAAGGGATGCATGGTAAACTATGATATTTGGGATTTGAATATCATTGCATCGCGTACAAACGATGGATTGAAACTGACTTGGATTGACCCCGAGCGCGGGTTCTACGGTGATCCTATATTTGACTTTATTTGCGTTGATATTATGAAAATGTCGCTGAAAGATAAGGCGAAAAGTATCGACATCTACAATTCTTATTCCGATGAAAAAGTTGAAGTTGACCGCCAAAGTGAAATACGCTTTGCTTTTGCGCTTGGATATATGGCCTTTATTCAGGAAACGGAGAAGTTTTATAGATATAGGCCCATTGATTTCGGCTGGTGGTTTGACGTGTTCAGTTCGGGATTGTATTACAAAAAGTGCTTCAAACTTTTAAAAGGATAATTTATTATCAAGGAATAATATGTCGGCTTCTGCGGATTTGAAACTGAAAAACAAAAGTGTTCCTCGACTTGTCGCGAGTTACGCGTTTACAACGCTAATTGCGCTGTTGCTTAACTCCGTATACAATCTGACAGACACTCTTTTTGTAAGTTGGGGAGTTGGAGTAAATGCATCGGGCGGAGTATCCGTCGTTTTGCCTTTCGTGCTTTTGCAAGGCGCGGTTTCAACAGCGCTCGGCGGGGGCGCGGCATCGATTATTTCAAGAAAACTGGGGGAGGGAAACCGCCGTGAAGCGGGGGAAGTCGCTCTTAATGCGATGATAACATTCTATATCACCGCCCTAGCAGTCACCGCCGTCGGCTTTGCCCTTATGGAGCCGCTTCTTCGCGTTATGGGTGTCACTGGCGATATTTACGCTTATTCCAAACAATATTTCATTATCGTGCTCGCAGGCAATGTCTTTTCAACGGGGTTTTCTTCAATCATTCACGCCGAAGGCAAGATGTTATACGGTTTGCTCATTTGGGTGATCCCAATCACCGTAAACATAATTTTGGACGCAGTCTTCATTCTTGTTTTGGGGTGGGGCGTGCGTGGTTCGGCTGCCGCCACCGTCATATGCCAGTTTACAAGCTTTTGCATGATGGTCATTTTTTTCACACGCTTTACTTCCCTCGAATTTACGTCTGCGAAATTGAGCATACGTCGCGTCGGCGAAGTGCTGGGCATCGGCTTGCCTTCACTTGTACAAATGGGCAGTCTTTCAATTTTAACCCTTGTGATAAACAACGTGCTAAGCACCACAGGCGGAACCCTTGGTGTGAATACCTTTGCATTTATTGGCAAACTGGTTGCCTTTGCCATTGTGCCTTTCACCGCGGTAACTCAGGCACTTGCCCCGATTGTTGGCTACAATTACGGCGCAAAAAACAGAGAGCGTATCAAATCAACTGTTATCTTTTGCATCGTCACATGTTTTGTTTATGCACTACTAGCACTGATTTTGACCGAATCGATTCCGTCGTATCTGATGAAAATATTCACAAGCGAAAAAGCTGTTGTATCATCCGGTGCGCACGCTTTAAGAATACTCGCCGTCGCACTTATATTCACGCCGTTGCCTATGCTTTCGGGCGCGGTTTATCAAGCTGAAGGCAAAAAACTGCCCGCGCTTGCCATGTACAGTGCAAACGTTATTTTTGTCATACCGCTTGTTTTTGCGTTTGGATTAAACTTCGGAATGAACGGCGTATGGTGGGCATATGTTGGCGCAAGTGTGTGCGCCACGGTCGTATCAGCCGTAAGTCTCACTGTATCTGCAAAAAAGTCCTCAAAATTATCAAAGTCCTCCCTAAGCGATTTAGCATCCATATCGCCCGAGGATGAAATCGCACTCGCATGCAAAGGCACAGAAAACTAACTGGTGGATATTGAAGAACAAAACTATTAAAAAGCACCGATTGAATATCTGCAACAATCAAGTTTTTAGCTCAATTCATAGAAAAAATTTGGTTGATAGTAAATAAAAGGTAAATTTTGATAAGTTTTGGATAAGATTCCCGATTCTATATAATATGAAAAAATTCCTATATAGTAAAAACCCGCTGCAAACACGGCGGGCTTTTACTAAGGGGGAGATTATGTTCTTCGTTGGTGAAGAATTTTAATTGAATCAGTTCACTTTTCTTCGAGGATCAACACTTCCAAAGGATTGATGTCCACGTTGTTTTTGCTCATTTCGAAATGCAGATGGATTCCGTCAAGACTTTCGGTTGCCATAGATGACGACATCGTGCCGATAAGTTGGCCTTCTATGAGAGTGTCGCCCTTTTTAACGCTCAAGCTGTCGTCAAGTGAATAGTAGCGGCTTGCGTAGCCTTCTGCATGGCTTACGATAACGTAATTGCCGTCGAGCAGATCCTTTCCGACTTCGGTGACGGTGCCGGCTGCCACGGCGCACACTTTAAGGTCTTCGGAAATGAAGTCTACACCTTCGTGAGTCTCTGCTTGGGCGAGAGTTTGGTTCCAAACAAGATCATCAATAATATAAGCCAAAGACACAGTACCGTTTACAGGGCAGGCAAAAGTAAGGGGATCGACAATAGGCTCTTCCGGCTTGTCTATAACCGGCTCTTCCGGCTCATTTATAACCGGTTTTCCCGGCTCGATGATTGCTGGAGTTAGTGTTTCGCCAAAGTTTCCTGTGACTGCTAGGGCAATTACGGTTGCCACCGATGCTATACATAGTACTATCAAAAAGTATGTTGCGTTTCTCCTCATAAAACCGCCGACTCTTTTTGCAATAGAATTGAAATTGGACATTGTTTACCTCCGTTTGCAGGGAGTATTGACATGAAATTCCACGTTTATACGAAATCCACAAAAAATTTTTTTTGTATTGTTATCTGCATTCATAGGCAAAATGCATATTGACTGGATTAAAAGTGGAGGACTATAATTGAAACATGGCTCAGATAAACATAAGTATGTATGAGTTTTTGCGCACGTATGTAAAAAAGTCCGAAAGAGACATTGCAGTTGTACGTGGAAAGAAAAAAATGCGCTTTAAAAAACTAATGCGCGAGATTGACCGCGTGGCGGGCGGTCTTTACACGCTTGGGATTAGACGCGGCGACACCGTCATGTGTGCCTTGCCGAACATTGAGCAAGGAGTGGTTTTTTTGTATGCCGCATCAAAGTTGGGCGCAGTGCTTGC
>CAYJCS010000101.1:0-5978 GCA_964368715.1 uncultured Bacteroidaceae bacterium
AAATAATTCTTTCCGTTTCCGTTCTTGAAGGCGAAGAATTGAATAAACATATTTTAAAGGTGACAAATTTGGTGTCGGCAAGAACGGGTGTTTCAACAAAAGACATCACGATTAGAGTAAGGGAGACGACGCAAGATGGAGATAATTGACAACCGCAAAGAGGGGGTAGTGCAAAGGATAAAATCCTATCCACTCATCGTGCGGCTGAGAAAAATCAAAAATATCCAACTGATAGCGGCAGTAATCATAATCGCAGTCGCATTGCTCATATATTCTAGCGTAAGCGAAAGCAAGAAGGGAAAAAAGGAAACCGTAAGCGTTTCCCAGACTGAAACGACAATGGACGAGGAAGAAGAAAGGCTGGCTTCCATTTTGAGCGGAATCGAAGGTGCGGGCGAAGTGCAGGCGATGATAACCCGCCGCGACGAAGAAATCGTGGGTGTGCTTGTCATAGCCGAAGGCGCGCGCGATATAAAAGTTATGTTAAAACTGCTCGACGCGGCCGTCACGGTCTTAGGTGTGGACAAGAGCATCGTTGAAGTGTATGCAATGAAGTGAGCACGCTCACTAAAATAAAGGAATTCTAGGAGGAATTATGAAAATTAAATCGAGAACCAAAAAAGCAATCGTTTTATCGGTGATGGTGATGCTTCTCGTTGCTACGGGCGTGCTCAACTGGGCACTGAACGACAAATTGAATTTGTCAAACGAACAGGCCAACGCAAACGAAACTGTAACCGAAACTTTCTTTGCCGCATACCGCAGCGACAGAGAAACCACGAGAGAATCAGAGTATCTCTATCTTGACGCCATCATAGCGTCCGAAAACTCGTCCGCCGAGGCAAAGCAAGCCGCCGAAGCCAAAAAGTTGGAGTTGGTCGGCAAGATGGAGAAAGAACTGCAACTTGAGGCACTCATCAAAGCCAAAGGATTTGAGGACGCGATCGTCACCTTAGGCGATAAGGGAGTGAACGTAGTTGTCGGAACGACCGAGATGACCGCCGCGCAAACGACTCAGATTTTGAGTATCATCCAATCGGAAACCGAATATTTGGCAACAGCGGTAAAGATTATCCCTTACAACTAGGCATTGTCTTTCGGTGCGGGATTACACACGGAGGCGAATCGCCGCCGTGTGAAGGCCGTTCCTAATACACCGTCATAACTTTTTTTATATCCCTCGCTTTTTATTCACGTTCTAAACCAATTCTTGTATATTGCCATTTGTGCGCTTGATAAACTTCCACTCGTGTGCTATAATGCGCTTATGCAAAAAGAAATGAATTCAAAAAATTTATCCGTTTTTTCGGATGTTATTATGTCGCTCGCCTCTGACGCAGCGTCCGAGATCAAAGGCATTGAAGTTCTTCGCTCCGGCGACAGCTCAAAAAAAGCTATCGGCGGCGGCGGCGTATCCGTCTATTTTCTCCCCGGCGACAAAGTGACCATAGACGTATTTGTAAATATCCACGCCGGCTATCAGGTTCCGATTGCCGTTGCAGAAGTGCAAGAGAAAGTCAAAGCCGAGGTAGAGGAAACGACTAAATACCGCGTACACACAGTCAACGTCCAAGTTGTGAGCGTTATTTTTCCGCAATAATTATGAGAAGAGTTGCAAGAGAATTTGTTTTCAAACTTTTGTTTGAGTATACCTTCCTCCAAGTTGCAAATGAAGAATCGCTCGCGTTGCTGTCTTTTGCAGACGATTTGACCGACGAAGACAAAACTTACGTCCGCGACACCTATTACGGAGTCATCAATAACTGCGAAGAACTCAAGCAAACAATTTCCGACAAACTGGAAAGATATGACCTTTCAAGATTGTACCGTCCCGATATGGTAATACTTATGCTTGCCGCATATGAACTGAAAGTTAACGAGATTCCAAGCAAAGTGGTAATAAACGAGGCGGTGGAACTGGCAAAGCGTTACGGCACGGAAAAATCCGGCGGCTTTGTAAACGGTGTACTCGCAAAACTTATTAAATCAAACTAAACCCGATGTTTTTTAAGAAGCACGAAAGATTTATTTGTTATTGACGTGCGATTTCAAAAAAACGTTGGGCTTTTTGTTAAAAAAGGCATTAAAATAGGCCCAAAAAACGCAAAAAAACAATATTAGTTGCATAAAAGGAAAATAAAGTGTCGGAATTGAACGATAAAACCCCGATTGTGCTAAATGCCATTTCAGTCAGTGAATTAAGCGCCAGAATTTCGAGCGTTTTTAGTGATAATTCGTTCTTTTCGCACATTGATATATTCGGAGAAGTATCCGGCTTTAAACTTAGCGGGGCTCATGCCTATTTCACAATCAAGGATCAATACTCACAACTGTCGTGCGTTAGGTTCGACGCGCGTCGAGATTATATTCCTACGGACGGTGAGAGCGTAATATTGCGCGGCAGCGTTGATTATTATATTAAAGGCGGAAGGCTGACTTTCAAAGTTTCTTCAATCACGCCCGTCGGTCAGGGTTTGCTCTTTTTGCAATTTGAAAGGATGAGAGCAAAGTTGACCGAGGAAGGTTTGTTTGACGATGCGCATAAGAAAACAATACCGCAGTTCCCTCGTAACGTCCTTGTGGTCACTTCAAAAACAGGTGCGGTTATCCGTGACATAGTGACGACAATCAGACGCAAAAATCCCGTCATCGACATAGTGGTGCGCGACGTACGCGTTCAAGGAGACGGCGCAGCAAAGGAAATTTGCTCTGTTCTAAAAAGCATGGACCTGCTAAACTATGACGTCATAATTTTGGCACGCGGAGGCGGTTCGCTTGAAGACCTTGCGCCTTTTTATGACGAAGAGTTGGTTAGGACGATTTACAATTTGAACACTCCGATAATTTCCGCCATTGGTCACGAAACGGATTTTTCTTTGGCCGATTTCGTCGCCGATGCACGCGCGGCCACGCCGACTGCGGCAGGCGAACTGGTAGCCTACGACTATTACGGAATGGCAAACCACGTTTTGGATTTGTCGGCAAGAATGTCTAATGCGATTCAAAACACCGTAGACAGAAAAACGCGCCGAGTCGTTGCGGCGGTCAAAGGGCTAAGTTACGCGGCAAAAACGTTTTATGCCAAACGTACAAACACAGTCTTTGATAGGCTGAACAGGTTAAGCACAATATGTGCGCAAAAGTTGAGCAACTCCGAACACAGGTTGGAGCGTGCTATGACGGCACTTGATAATTTAAGCCCGTTGAAAACGCTCAAGCGCGGTTACTTCAAACTCGAAACCGAGAGCGGAGCGGTGACCTCCGTCAAAAAACTTAACGTTGGTGAAAGGATAAAAGCTGTTGGAGGCGACGGAGCGTTTGAAGCCGAAGTCACTCGTATTATTCCCGAATAGGAGGATATAAAATGGAAAACCAAGAAATGAAAAAGTTCGAGCAGGCTCTTGCCGAACTGGAAGCCCTTGTCAAAAAACTTGAAAACGACGTTCCTCTGGATGAAGCGACCAAGGCTTTTGAAGAGGGAATCGATTTGTCAAAAACCTGCCTTACGGGGCTAAGCAAGGAAAAGGGCAAACTTGCTCAACTTGTGGACGATCTCAACAACCTCACAAATGAATTTAAAATCGACTGATGACAAAACAAAAATTTACGGAAAAGTTTGAAGAATATCTTGGCAGTCTGTTGCACAGTAAAAATGCGGTTTTATCCGAGGCGATGCGCTATGCCGCTCTTGACGGCGGAAAGCGGATACGCCCTTTAGCCGTATTTTTTGGCGCTGAATCAATCGGTGACTGCTATGCGGAAGGATTGATTTCACTTGCCGCCGCGGTGGAACTTATCCACAGTTATTCTCTCGTGCACGACGATTTGCCTTCTATGGACAACGACGACTACCGCAGAGGAAAACTTTCCACGCACAAAAGATACGGCGAAGCAGTGGGCGTACTATGCGGCGATCAACTGTTAACCGGCGCAATGTTGGAGTTGACAAGGGGCGGAAATGTATACGGAGAACGTTACTTAAAAGCGGCGGCGATTATTGCGCAGGCGGCGAGCGACATGGCGGACGGACAGGCATACGATATTGCCGTCACGCAGGATTTGGATTCGTATCTAAAAATGTGTTCACTAAAAACAGCCGCTCTAATAAAATCCGCTTTCGTATCCGGCGCAATCTATGCCGGAGCAAGCGACGCTCAAATCAATGCGGTTTCAAAATACGCCGAAGCGGTTGGCCTAGTGTTTCAGTTGACCGACGACCTACTGGACAGCGGCAAAAACGAAACGTCGATTTTGACTTTTGAAAGTGCAAATGCTGCCCAAAGCAGGATAAACGACTTGGCAAAAGAGGCAATAAACGCGGCAAGCGACTTGCCAAATCCGACGCAACTTATCGATTTTGCGCTCAAATTGCAAAACCGTACATACTGATAAAAAACTGTTGCCAAAATGAAGTTCGTTTGGTATATTATTAAAGCAAAGATTTTGCGGGAGTGACTCAGTGGTAGAGTGTCACCTTGCCAAGGTGAAAGTCGCGGGTCCGAATCCCGTCTCCCGCTCCACAACTTCCCGACAGGGCAACTTTTCCCGATAGACGGGATGAGGACCCGCAGGGTTCGTACGAAGCGCAAGCGAAATCGCCGCAACGCAAAAAGCCAAAAAAGCACAAAGCGGAAAACAGCACTCATACTGAAACGCAGCAAAGCAGCTGCGGCCACACCGTCTCCCGCTCCACTGTTCCCGACAGGGCACCGATTTTCGTAAAACGGGATGAGGACCCGCAGGGTTCGTACGAAGCGCAAGCGAAGTCGCCGCAACGCACAAAGCGAATACAAGCACACGGCAAAAACAGCACGCACACTGAATGTCCGCAAAATAACAACCTAATCCCCGACAGGGCAATATAAAAAATTCGGCACCATAGCCAAGTGGTAAGGCAGAGGTCTGCAAAACCTTAACCCCCAGTTCAAGTCTGGGTGGTGCCTCCAAAAATGCAGGGGCGGTACGTGCGTACCGCCCTTACGTTTCCAAAAGCACAAACTGCTCAAAGAAGTGGCGCAACAAATTTGAACAGAATAAAACCACCTGTGCCGGAATGGCGGAACTGGCAGACGAATGAACGATATTCATCAGGCGTCTGCGCAAAGAAGTGGCGCACAAGTAATAACGGAAAATTTACTAAATAAGCCGGAATGGCGGAACTGGCAGACGCAAGGGACTTAAAATCCCTCGGTAGCAATACCGTATCGGTTCGAACCCGATCTTCGGCACCATAAACCCCTCGAAAGCTTCGAGGGGTTTAATTATTTGTAGATTTCAAATTGGGTTTTCGTTTGCGTTTCGGCTTGACAAAAGCGTAAAATACAAAAAGATTATATTGCTATTGCAAAAGCCGCCGTTATATGATAAAATACCAACGTATAAATCTACAGCGCACATACGCGCATTTATCGTGTGCGTACGCGCGCGTCGGAGAGGAGCAACAGCCGGGCAATGAGTTCTACTACATACGCCAAAAGAAATATTTACAAACCGATAGACTTTTTTTATCGCGGCATTGCCGACACCAAAACCAAAAAGGTAGTATTTGTGGACGCTTTCCAAATTCTCAACGACAGATTCTTGGGAAGGATGAGCGTTTGCAATTATTTTTTTATTGCGGAAAATTCCGTCCGCATAAACGAACTTAACGTCATTGCTCTGGATGAACTCAAAAATTATCACCAAGTGATGAGAGAAAATTTTCTCATTCCCGACAGAATTACATATTCTTTGCCCATAACGACTCGCTTTTTGGAAAGCGAAAAAGAGTTTGAGGTTCTTCTTGCAAGTTTAAACGAAAACTGCTTCAAGAAAAAAAGCCTTA
Source organism: uncultured Bacteroidaceae bacterium (assembly GCA_964368715.1). GTDB lineage: Bacteria > Bacillota > Clostridia > Christensenellales > CAG-917 > RGIG4097. Next base: position 5,825 of record CAYJCS010000101.1, read on the forward strand.
TTATCACTTTCAACTGCCACACTATTATGCGCATCGACGACGAGGGCAAAAAGCGTTATGACAGGCTTCGCCGTTTGGGTTATCTCACCTGCGTCAGCGGCTTCGGTGAAGAATTTAATTCTCTTGATATTTTCGCAAAGTTAAATTTCAACTA
>CAYJCS010000102.1:0-5772 GCA_964368715.1 uncultured Bacteroidaceae bacterium
GGAAGTTTAGGTATAGTTCTTTCAGTTTCCCGCCGAGAGTAAGGCCGTCAAGCAAATTTTTCAGTGTGGCAAGACTAAGTTTTCCGCTGAGCAATCCCGACACAATCCCCCAGCCGATTTGCAGATAGTCTTTCAGCGTGATTTTGATTTCCGGTCCGCTGTTTGCGTTGTCCAAAAACTTCTCCGAGAAAATGATGTCGTGTTTGAAGAAGTATTCAAACTCATCTTTTGTCGCGCAGACTGCCTTTGTGAGGATAGCGCGCGTTGATACAAAATCCGCGCCCTGCACTTTGTTATAGCGTGCGTTTATGTCCCAAAGGTTTTCTCTTGAAACATACCCGTCGCCTTTTAGCACTTTACCTAGAACGTCGGCAACGATTTCCATTTGCACCATACTGGAAGTCACGCCTTCGCCGTTGTTGGGTTTTGTCAAGCACCCGGCGTCACCTGTTGCGATAAAGCCGTCTGCCACAAAAGAGTAGGGAGGACGGGTATATGGGGTTGTTCCGCGCTCGAAGTGCGTGATTTCGTGGCGGGGTAGATTTATGGATTTTTCATATTCAGAATAGATTTTTTCCGCATAGTCATAGCTGTTGCACGCTCCTATGCCGATTATGCAACCTTTATCGTCGGCTTGCGGCGCTAGCCAAGTTTTGAAATACGGACAGCCGAAAGATGCTTTTGTGTAGTTGCGGTTGCCGTCTTTGCCGGTATAGTCTTTTTCGTCAAGCAGTTTGACATAGCGCAGTACGACGTAAAACTTGTCTCTATCGGTAAGTGGAAAATTTTCCATTCCGTAGCTTTCGGGCAGTTTGCTTCTTGCCGCGGCAACAGCACCCGATGCGTCCACAACAACGCGTGCTCTGACTTCGTTCTCACCGTCTGCGGTTTGATATATAAATCCGACAATTTTATCGTTTTCAAAAACAAAAGACTTAAATTCCGCTCCGTACACAAACTTCGCGCCTTTTTCTTCTGCCCATCTGTTCATCTTTGCTATATATTCGCTCATGTGCATGCCAACGGTTGTGCCGCCGGTGCGTTTGGGATATTTGTCTGTTGGAGATACGGTGTAATTTTCCGAAAACTCGAATGCCCATTCCTTGTCGCCTTTTTTGACTTCGGGGATGCCGAATCGCTTAAATTCGTCTTTGGCGACGTGGAAAATATCAAGTCGTTTTCCCAGCGTTTTTTTGGTAAGTTTGTCGATGACAAGAACGCTAAAACCTTGTTCGGCCAATTTTCTACCTAGATATGAGCCTGACGTGGCGGCGCCAACTATTGCAACGTCGTAATTATCCATACAAATCCCCCTATTCTTTTTTTATGTGTTTAATTTATATTATCACAAGAAAAATTCGCTTTCAATAGCAAATGCGTTTTGGGCAAGGAAAATTCGTTTGCTAACAAAATAAAAATTCTTTTTAAACCCCTTTCAAACTTTTGACAAAAAAAATTGAATCTTGTATAGTGTATATATGGAAATGCTAAAGACTCAACATTTTGTGATTTTTCGTTACGGAGTGGTTAATTGCGGCAATTCGGTGTGCCGTGCGGGTTATGTTGCTTGAAACTGAAAGCAGAATTGCACGCAATTCTGCTTTTTTTATACCATTTAAGTGATTTCCGCTAAGTGGCGGCGAGGAGAATTTATGAAAAAAGTCGGAATCGTAATGGGCAGCGACAGCGATTTGCCGATTGTGCAAAAGGCAATCGATTTGTTGAACGAATTTAATGTTCCTTATGAGGCGCATATTTTGTCTGCGCACCGCACCCCTGTGCAAACTCTCGCGTTTTCTAAGGACGCGTTACAAAACGGTTTTGGTGTGATTATCGCCGCCGCGGGCAAAGCCGCACATCTTGCAGGCTCGATTGCCGCATCAACCACTCTTCCCGTTATCGGAATTCCGATAAAATCTTCTTCGCTTGACGGCTTGGACGCGCTTTTAAGCACCGTTCAAATGCCAAGCGGAATACCAGTTGCATCGGTAGCTATCGACGGCGCGGCAAACGCGGCTTTGCTTGCTGTTGAAATCCTAGCCTTAAACGACGAATCGCTAACAAAAAAACTTGCCGAAAAGCGCGAAAAGGATATGACTGCGGTGATAAACAAAGACGCCGACTTAAACAAGAGATAAACACGGGGGATTTATGGAAAAGTCTTTCAGCGAAAGTTATAAAGAGGCGGGAGTGGACATCACGGCGGGATACAGAGCGGTGGAACTTATGAAGTCCCACATTGCAAAGACTATGACCGCGGGTGCACTCACCGATATAGGCGGTTTCGGCGGCTTGTTTGAACTGGATTTGACGGGCATAGAAAAACCCGTTTTGGTCAGCGGTACGGACGGAGTCGGCACCAAATTAAAAATTGCATTTTTGATGGACAAGCACGACACAATCGGCATCGACTGTGTCGCTATGTGCGCCAACGACGTCATTTGTTGCGGCGCAAAACCTTTGTTCTTTTTGGATTATATCGCTTGCGGAAAAAACGTGCCGGAGCGAATTGCAGACATTGTAAAAGGCATTGCCGAAGGTTGCGTGCAGGCAGGCTCTGCGCTTATCGGCGGTGAGACTGCTGAAATGCCCGGGTTCTATCCTCTTAACGAATATGACCTTGCAGGTTTTTCCGTCGGAGTTGTTGACAAGGACAAAATTTTGGACAAAAGCACCGTAAAAGAAGGCGACATAATTTTGGCGCTTTCTTCAAGCGGCGTTCACAGCAACGGTTTTTCACTTATTAGAAAAATTTTCGACGTTGAAAAAGCCGATTTGAAAACCCCATTGGATGAACTGGATGGAAAATCGCTTGGCGAAACACTGCTTACTCCCACACGCATTTATGTAAAGCCTATGCTCGCACTCTTTGAGAAGGTCAAAGTCAAGGCGGTAAGCCACATAACCGGCGGAGGATTTTTTGAAAATATTCCTCGTTCACTGCCACGTGGGTACGGCGCGAAAATCCGTAAATCTGATGTCAAAATTCTCCCCATATTCAAACTTTTGCAAAGAAAAGGAAACGTCCCCGAAAGGGATATGTTCAACACTTTCAATATGGGCGTCGGAATGAGCGTTGTCGTGGCAAAAGAAGACAAAGACAAGGCTCTTGAAATCCTAAGAAGCAACGGAGAAAATGCCTACGAATTAGGCAGCATTATAAAATCGGAAGACGGGGTGGTACTGGTCTGATGCCAAAAGTAAGTAAGAAGCAACCATTGAGAATTGCCGTACTTGTGAGCGGAGGCGGCACAAACTTGCAGGCTCTTATAGATGCAAAGAAAAACGGAGAAATAATTGACGGGGATATCGTGCTCGTCATAAGCAACAGAGCGGACGCATACGCCCTTAAACGCGCGGAATCAGCAGGAATCAAAAGCGTCATTATAGAAAAAAAGTCATGCAGAAATCAAGGCGATTTTGAATCCAAAATACTTAGAGAACTGACGGCAAACTACGTTGACCTTATCGTCCTTGCGGGATTTATGACGGTGCTAAGTGCAAACTTTGTCAGCCAGTATCCCGACCGCATAATAAACATTCATCCATCTTTAATCCCCGCGCATTGCGGCAACGGTTTTTACGGGCTTAAAGTTCACGAAGACGTGCTTAAATGCGGAGACAAGATAACCGGTGCAACCGTGCATTTTGTGAACGAAGTCACTGACGGCGGCAAAATTATCGCTCAAAAGCAAGTCGATGTTGAAGCTGATGACACGCCGCAAATACTTCAAAAAAGAGTGATGGAAGAGGCGGAATGGATAATTCTGCCGCGTGCGGTTCAAGAAGTTTGTTCCGCACTGCGCCAAACAAAGAGCCCCTCAAAGAGTTAATCAAGAGACTGTCGATTGCAGCCAAACTACAGTTTAGCAAAAAAGCATAACAGTCTAAATTTTGAAAAAGTTTTTGGAGATATACGATGGACAACTACGAAGTGAACAAAATCGAAGATTTGCTTTGTTCAAATACTTATCCCGGCAGGGGTATCATAATCGGAAAATCGCCCACATCGAATTGTGCGGTTTTTGCTTATTTTATTATGGGCAGAAGCGAGAACAGCCGCAACCGAGTTTTTGTGGAGAAAGGCGACGAAGTGACCATTTATCCTTTTGATGAAAGCAAGGTGTCGGATCCGTCGCTTATCATATATTCGCCCGTAAAGAAAGTTTGGGACAAATGGATTATGACAAACGGCGACCAAACGCAAACAATCTACGACGCACTTATCGCGGGGAACAGTTTTGAAAACGCACTGACAATGCGCACTTTCGAGCCTGACGCACCGAACTTTACACCCAGAATCAGCGGTCTGTTAGACTTGACTGACGGCGGTTTTAGTTACAAACTAAACATATTAAAATCGGCAGACAAAAAGGGCAGTGCGTGCAACCGCTACAATTTCAGCTACGAGCCGATAAGCGGAGTTGGACATTTTATACACACCTACCACTCTGACGGAAATCCGGTACCCACGTTTTTAGGCGAGCCCGAAAGAGTCGAAATCAAGGGCAGTTTAGACGAGATGACTTCCGCCGTTTGGGACAGCCTTAACGCCGACAACAAAGTGTCTCTTTACGTTGCTTATATAAATCTTAAAACAGGCGAGAAAAAATCCAAACTCATAAATAAAAATACCAAATAATGCACATAAACTCCTTTTTTGGGGAATTACTACACATATACAGACAGGAAAAGACGCGTTATGAAAGAATACGAATTGAAATACGGTTGCAATCCAAATCAAAAACCCGCCTCCATTTATATGGCAAACGGCGGTGATCTGCCGATCGAAATTTTGAACGGACGCCCCGGATATATCAACTTTTTGGACGCATTCAACTCTTGGCAACTTGTCAAAGAAATCAAGGCGGCAACGGGCGAGTGTGCCGCAACGTCATTCAAACACGTATCCCCAACTTCTGCCGCAATAGGCAGAATTCTTCCCGAAAAACTAAAAAAATCTTGCTTTGTCGACGACATAGAAGGCCTTGACGACAGCCCTTTGGCTTGCGCCTACGCAAGAGCCAGAGGAACGGACAGGATGTCGTCGTTTGGAGATTGGATTGCTCTTTCCGACATGTGCGACGCTGTCACGGCAAAAATCATTTCAAGAGAAGTCAGCGACGGCATAATTGCCCCGGGCTATACCCCCGAAGCACTCGAGATTTTGTCGGCTAAACGCAAGGGCGCATACAACGTCGTCAAAATCGACGCCGACTATATTCCGCAGGAAAGAGAGTGCAAACAATTATTCGGAATTACGTTTGAACAGGGAAGAAACAACTTCAAAATCGATAATACTTTACTCGAAAACGTAGTGACAAAAGCAACGTTTACCGATAGCGCAAAGACAGACCTCATAATTTCTCTGATAACATTGAAATACACCCAGTCCAACAGCGTTTGCTTTGCCGTGGACGGACAGGCAATCGGTGTAGGCGCAGGGCAGCAGTCACGAATACACTGCACGCGTCTTGCCGGTTCAAAGGCGGATTTATGGCATCTTCGTCAAGCGGACAAGGTACTGAAATTAGTGTTTGCCGACGGTGTCGGCAGACCCGAAAAAAACAACATAATTGATATATATCTTTCCGAAGATTGCGATGACGTTCTTAGTGATAACATATGGGAAAAATATTTTGCCTCTCGTCCCGAACCTTTTACAAAGGACGAACAGCGCGCGTATCTAAAAAGCATAAGCGGAGTGTCGCTTGGCTCTGACGCGTTTTTCCCGTTTGACGACAACGTCGTGCGCGCTTATAAAAGCGGCGT
>CAYJCS010000103.1:0-5765 GCA_964368715.1 uncultured Bacteroidaceae bacterium
TTTGCATGAATATTTTGGCAATCGATACAACAAGCGCGGTGCTTACCGCCATGGCAATCAAAAACGAAAAGATTTTTTCGCGCGAAATTAACGTTGGAAAAAGCGGACATTCCGCAATTTTGATACCCACTGTTGACGAGGTTTTAAAAGAGTGCGAATTAAAACCTTCCGAACTGGACGTGGTGGCGGTTGTGGTCGGTCCCGGCTCGTTTACGGGCATAAGGATCGGCGTGGCGGCGATGACTGCCATAGCATTCGCATGTGGAGCCAAAAGAATTGCCGTCAACACTTTTGAACTTATTGCATACAATAGGGCGCGGATAACAGCGGCAATTGACGCAGGACACGGCAACACCTATCTTGCTCAGTGTGAAAACGGCAAGATTCTTCGCACGTTTTTTGCCGAATCTTGCGAAAATATTGTGCCGTCAGACGCCGTTTGGTCAACAGTCACAAACGTATCGGAAGTGCTTACAAAAGTTGTTTTGAACAAGATAAACGCGGGCGAATACGTTCCTGTGTTCGAACCGGTGTATATGAGAAAATCGCAGGCGGAGAGAAACGCTGATGAGATTTGAGCCTCTTCGCTACGAACACCTCCGTCAGATGGCGGAGATAGAAAAAGAAGCCTTCGACATGCCCTGGTCGGAGACTATGTTCATCCCCGAAATCACTTCAGACAACGCGACCTACCTTGTGGGAATGCGCGGCGACGAGGTGATTTGCTACGGAGGATTTCACAAGGTTTTGGACGAAGCGCATATTACTAATATAGCGGTCAGAAAAGAGGACAGGGGCAAGGGCATAGGGAAACTGCTGATGGCAACTCTCATTATGAAAGCGAGGGAACTTGGGGCAAAGTCTATGACTTTGGAAGTCAAGTCCACAAATGAGAAGGCAATCAAAATGTACTTAGATTTCGGTTTCAGGATCGAAGGCGTACGCAAGAGGTATTATAACAACCGCGACGACGCCTACATTATGTGGCTGACAGTCTAAGGAGGATTTTGGAAAGCAGAGAAATAGGCAGGGGGGAAAATTGCGTAGTATTCCTTCACGGCTGGGGCGGTGACGCCTCCGCCTTTTCTTTTGTCGCAAAACAACTGCGCGGGTTTAGATGTCTGCTTGTTGACTTCGACGGCTTTGGGTGCAGCCCCGAGCCGCCAGTCCCTTTCACGGTTGGCGACTATGCAAAAAACGTACTTGACGAAATGAAAAAGTGCGGAATAGAATCGGCGGCAGTTGTGGGGCATTCTTTCGGCGGGCGCGTTGCTCTTGAAATAGCGGCTTACAATCCGTCAATTGTCAGCGCACTTGCGCTTGTTGACAGCGCAGGACTAAGACCTAAAAGAAAAATTACATATTATGCCAAAATTTTGGCTCATAAACTTTTAATCTTTCTTGGATTAAACGGGCTTAAAGGCTCCGCGGATTACAGGATTTTGTCACCCGTAATGAAAAAGACATTTAAAAACGTGGTCAATTATGACCAAACCAAAATTTTGCCCAAGATAACCTGTCCGACTGCACTTTTTTGGGGAAAAACCGACGACCAAACGCCTCCTTATATGGCAAAAAAATTTCAAAAACACATTGCCGACAGTTCGATTTTTTGGTTGAACGGCGGGCATTTTGCTTATGTTGAAGACTTTAAAAGATTTCTTGCCGTGCTGACGGTATTTTTGGAGAAAACCGCAGTAAAGCGTTCCGAAAACAGTATTGACGAAGAAATTAACAGTATTGCAAAAATTTTGAACACACAAGAGGATAGAGCATTTTCAGGGGACAAAATGGGTTGATACTGGCGCGCGGAAACTGGTTTTTTGTGCTTTTGATGCTCCTTTGCGCGGCCTTTATGACACGCTCGTATCTGTACGTCATTCAGCAGGACAATTATCGCATCGGCGAAATTTTCAAAAATAAAAAACTTCGACTTGCTTTTTTAATCGATTGCCTAGCTACACTTGTATTCGGCGCTATGTACGTGCTGTTCGGCTTTTTTGGTTCCAGAGTGTTTTGGGGATTTTTGACTGCGATGTACTTTTATATTGCCGAAATCGCTATTTATTTTATTGAAGAAATCCCTGAGAAGAAAAAACCGATGAAATATACCAAACGCGCTTTGCGCGCGCTCGCCGCGGTATCTTTTACTGCAACCGCTTTAATGACTTGCGCGCTGGCTCATGTCAATTATGTAATTGAGGACGGCTATTATAGGTACGCGGTATATTTTGTGTTTTCCGTAATTTTTCCGCTTATCTTTATTTTAACGATGAGCGTTATTAATGCTTTTGAATCCATTAATAATTATCGTTATGAGAGAAAGACGTCAAAAATACTTGCTTCAAGGACTGACGTATTGAAAATTGCGGTGACCGGCAGTTATGGGAAAACGTCTGTGAAAAACTATCTGGCGTCTATGCTGAGCGAGGATTACCGCGTGCTTGCCACGCCTGAAAGTTACAATACACCGATGGGAATTTCAAAAACCGTCGCGGCATTGGACGCTTCGCACGAGGTTTTTATTGCCGAAATGGGGGCAAGGCGAGTCGGTGATATCAGAAAACTTATGAAAATCGTGCGCCCCAAATGCGCGGTGCTAACCGGCATCGGCACGCAACACCTTCAAACTTTCAAAACGAGAGAAAGAATTATACAAGAAAAACTGCGTGTTTTGACTATGCTCCCTATGGACGGCTTTGCCGTTGTTACGGATAGGCTGAGCGAAGAGGCCGAAACGATGCTCTACAATGCGGATATTCAGTGCGCGCCTGTTTTTGCGGGTTTATGTCCGGAAAGCGAAGTGTACGCGTCTGAAATTGCCGTATGCGAAGACGGTTCGGTTTTCAATTTGCACATAAACGGCGAAGTTTATGTTGCTCGCACTAAATTGCTCGGAGAACATAACGTGTCAAATATCGCGCTTGCGGCGGCTGTTGCGTACGGCTTGAACGTAAAACCCGAAACAATCATTGCCAAAATTGCCGCGCTTTCACCGGTCCCTCACCGACTGCAACTAATTTGTAGCAACGGCATAAAGATAATTGACGACACCTTTAATTCCAACCCGGAAGGAGCAAGATGCGCTCTTGCGGTTTTACGCTTTATGGGCGGAAGACATATCGTTGTTACTCCGGGTTTGGTGGAGTTGGGCGAAGCCGAGAACGAGGAAAACTACAAATTGGGAGTGGAAATTTCCTCTGTCGCAGACATCGTAATGCTCATTGGAGAAAAGCAGACTCTTGCCATAAAAAGAGGGCTGACGGAAAGCGGATATGCCGGAAAACTGAACGTATACGGCACGCTTGAAGAAGCGCAGGGGGCTTTTAAAGATGTGCTACACGTTGGCGACACACTGCTTTTGCTCAACGATTTGCCCGATATATACGCGGAGTAGTCGTCGGGAGGGGTATGAAAACTAAGGTAGCCTTAATTTTCGGCGGCAGATCGCTTGAAAGCGATATTTCTGTGATTACCGCCGTGCAAACTTACGCTCATTTGGACGAGCGACTGTATGACGTTGAACCGGTTTATCTTTTCGACGGCGATTTCTATATGGACAAGATGTCCACTCTAAAAGCATTTACACCTTTTATTGTCACGGAACACACCAAAGTTTTGCTTTATACAGGCGGCTTTTACACGACTACGAAAAAAGGCATAAAAGCGCACTTTAAGCCCGACGTAGCGCTGATTTGCTGTCACGGGGGAGAGGGTGAAAACGGTATTTTGCAAGCCTTGATGCAGTATTACAGAATCCCGCACACTTCGGCGGGGGTTTTGCAGTCTGCGGTTTGCATGGATAAAGTAGTGTCAAAAGAATTGTTTGAAAATATGCTTTTAAACGTTGTGGCAAATCTTGTGGTTATGCGCGAAGAATACGAGAGCGATTCAGAAAAAACACTTTTCCATCTGGAAAGTTTTTTGACTTATCCCTTGATTGTCAAGCCGGCAAGTTTGGGCAGCAGCATCGGTATCCACACGGCAAGTTGTTATCAAGAATTGAAAGACGCATTGGATATAGCGTGCGAATTTGACGAAAAAATCATAGTGGAGCAAAAACTGACGGACTTTAAAGAGGTTAACTGCGCCGCCTTCCGCGACGGAGATAAAATCGTCGTATCAGAAACGGAGCAACCTCTATCCACGCACGATTTCCTTACGTTTGAAGAAAAATATTCCACGGGGAAAATGAGCGGCGGCGGTCACGTCATACCTGCCGAAATCGGCTCGCTCAATTCAGTTGTAAAAGCCAACACGGAGAGGATTTACCGTGAACTTGACCTAAACGGCGTTGTGAGGGTGGACTATCTGGTGGATTTGAACCGCAACAAGGTTTATATCAACGAAATCAATACAATCCCCGGTTCGCTGGCATTTTATCTGTTTGAAAAAGTTGGCATATCTTTTGCAGCAATGCTGGGTAAAATAATTACGGCGGCAATCAATCGCGCGGAAAAACTGAAACAACGCACGACGAATTTCAAAACGGGAGTGCTGGAAAATTACCACGGAGGGGGGAAATTGTAAAAATTTCAGTGCATATGAGCGCTACAAAACGGTTTTAGTTGCGCGGATGGTCAATATATGGTAAAATATTTAACAACAAAAGAGGTAAACAATGGATAAAATCAAAATGACTACTCCGCTCGTTGAAATCGACGGCGACGAAATGACAAGAATTTTGTGGGGTTGGGTGAAGGATATCCTCATCAAACCCTACGTTGATTTAAAGACGGAATATTACGATTTGAGCATTCAAAACCGAGATGCCACTTGTGACCAAATCACCGTGGACGCGGCAAACGCATGCCTTAAATACGGCGTCGGCGTAAAGTGTGCCACCATAACACCCAACTCGCAGCGCGTGGAGGAATTCGGTTTGAAAAAAATGTGGCCGAGCCCCAATGCCACTTTGCGTGCTATTATGGACGGCACCGTGTTCCGCGCTCCCGTACTTGTGGACGGTATCACACCTCTTGTTCCCACCTGGACAAAACCGATATCGATAGCCCGTCACGCCTACGGCGACGTATATAAGAGCGTGGAAATGCTTGTTAAGGGCGGGAAAGCGGAATTAGTAACCGACGATGAAAGCAAAGTCGTGTTTGATTTTGCCGCTCAAAGCGGAATTGTGCAGAGCATTCACAACACCGACAAAAGTATTACTTCTTTTGCGCGCAGTTGCTTCAATTTTGCGCTAGCGACAAAGCAGGATTTGTGGTTCTCGGCAAAGGACACCATATCAAAAGTTTACGACCATCATTTCAAAGACATCTTTCAAAATCTATACGACAACGAATACAAGTCGTCGTTTGAAGATGCGGGCATAGTATATTTCTATACGCTCATCGACGATGCGGTTGCAAGAGTGATGCGTAGTGGCGGTGGATTTATTTGGGCGCTCAAAAATTATGACGGCGACGTTATGAGCGATATGATAGCCACGGCATTCGGCTCTCTTGCCATGATGACTTCCGTGCTCGTTTCGCCCACCGGCGCATATGAGTACGAAGCGGCGCACGGCACCGTAACTCGTCATTTCCGCAAATGGCAGGCAGGGGAGGAAACTTCAACCAATTCGATAGCAACGCTGTTTGCTTGGACGGGCGCACTGGGGAAGCGAGGCGAAATTGACGGAAATTTGGAACTTGTAAACTTTGCAAGAAGGCTTGAAAAGGCGGCGATACAAACAATCGAAGAGGGTGAAATGACCAAAGACCTCGCCGGCATTTTCCACAAGGAAGGGGTTAAAGTTCAAACTC
>CAYJCS010000104.1:0-5466 GCA_964368715.1 uncultured Bacteroidaceae bacterium
GATTTTTCTTTTTACTTCTTCAGCAACCTCTTTGCCTTTTAAATAATCACTAACTTCCCTATAAGTGATGCCAAGTTCTTTTTCGTCGGTTTGTCCTTCGTATAAACCCGCGGACGGAGCCTTTTTTATAATGTTTATCGGAGCATCAAGGTATCGCAAAATTTCATAGATTTCTTCGACAGTGAGATCCGCGATAGGATTGAAATCGTACGCGCCGTCACCCCACTTTGTGAAGTATCCCATCGTTGACTCGCAAAGGTTGCCCGTGCCTGCCACAAGATAGCCTCTGGATTGCCCCAAAGCATACAAAACCAGCATTCTAAGGCGGGGGTTTATGTTTATAAGAGCCATTTCTACATTGTAATCAGAGGCATTATTTTTTTCCATTTCATCGTCCAAAGCGTCAAGTAGAGCCTGTTTTGACTTGGTGAGGTCCACTTCCGTTTGTTCAATTCCGAAAGCCTTTCCGGCTGCCAAAGCATCGTCACGGTCACTGCCGTAATTCACCGACGATTGACAAGGCATAATTACGCCCAAAACGTTGTCGGTTGCCCTTTTGCAAAGAGCGGATACCAACGTGCAGTCTTTTCCGCCGCTGTTTCCGTAAATTATGCCCTTTGCTCCGCTGTCAATTAGGACTTTCTTTATCCAATCTACTCTTTGGTTTATCGTCTTTTCGATGTCCATACCGTCTCCGCAGCCGTTGATATGATTATTATAGACTTCTGGCGTGTGTTTATCAAGTAAAATGAAAATTATGGGAATTTTAGTCTAAAAAACTTCAGTACGCTTGTTTTGCAGCCATGACCAACTAAAAATATCCTATTTTTGCCATTTTTAAACTTGAATTAACAAAACATATGGATTATAATAATAGCAATCGTTATTTCGGGCAGAATATTTTGCGCAAGCGCACGTGGTCCGAAATCGGATTATATTCTAAAAATATTAAAAAAAGTCCAAATACAAGGACAAAAAAGGAGAAATTCATGAGAAAAGCATTTATTTGCCCCACCAAGTACGTTCAGGGCGAAAACGAACTGCTCAACCTCGGCTATTTTGTCAAGACATTCGGCAAGAAAGGACTGTTGATTGCGGATTCCTTTGCCAAGAAACTGGTTGCAGACAAACTTGAAGCCACTCAAAAAAAATACGGCATTGAACTCGTATCCATTGATTTCGGCGGAGAAGCATCACGTCAGGAAGTCAAAAAGATGCAAGATTTCGCAAAAGCAAATAAGTGCGCATGCACTATAGGCCTCGGCGGCGGAAAAGCCATTGACACCGCGAAATGCGTTGCGGCAGGCTCAAATCTTATCATCTGCCCCACAATCGCGGCAACCGACGCACCCACCTCTCACAGTGCGGTTCTCTACACTCCGGATCACCACTTTGACGACTATGCGTATTTCAAGCAAAGCCCGTCCGTCGTTCTTATCGATACCACGGTCATTGCAAATGCTCCCGCACGTTTTCTGGTGTCCGGCATGGGCGACGCTCTGTCAACTTACTTTGAGGCTCGCGCAAACGTGCAGTCCTTCAGCAACGTCAACGCAGGACTTCCTTGCGGCGCAGACAGAAAAAAAGGCACTCTGCTTGCATGCGGCACAAAAGCGGCATTCGCAATGGCGGAACTTTGCTATCAAACTCTGCTGTCAGACGGCGCAAAGGCACTTACCGCTTGCGAAAACAACGTTGTGACTCCCGCACTTGAAAATATCATCGAAACCAATATCCTGCTTTCCGGACTCGGATTTGAAAGCGGCGGTCTTGCAGCGGCACACGCAATTCACGACGGTTTGACACTGCTTCCCGCGCACACCAAATTCTATCACGGCGAAATGGTCGCGTTTGGAACGATTTGCCAACTCGTGCTTGAAAACAGCCCCGAAGAAGAACTTTATGAAGTGCTGGGATTCTGCGACAGCGTCGGTCTGCCCGTTTGCTTAAAAGATCTCGGCACCGACAGCATTGACGACGATATGCTGAAAGCAATCGCCGAAAAGACTTGCATACCCGAAGAATCCGTTCACAATATGCCCTTCCCCGTCACTGCAGATATGGTTGCCGCGGCAATCAAGACCGCTGACAAGATCGGCTATGATTATAAATACGGTTGCGAATGTGATTGCGACAGCGATTGCGATTGCGGCTGCCACAAATAAACTGAATTTTTGAACGAGACGGCACAATATTTGCGCCGTCTCGCCTTATAAGGAGAGAACTATGAAAAAAATTATGAACACTCCCGAAACTTTTGTTTACGATATGTGCCACGGCCTTGCCAAAGCGCATCCCGAACTTGAGTTTGTGGAGAAATTCAAAATAGTAAAAAAGAAAGTTATCAATCCTAACAAAGTCAGCCTTATCTCCGGCGGCGGAAGCGGTCACGAACCCGCACACGCAGGATACGTAGGAAAAGGCATGATTGACTGCGCCGTTTGCGGCGACGTCTTTGCTTCCCCTTCTCAAATTCAGATTTATAATGCCATAAAAGAATGCGCCACCGACAAGGGCGTTTTACTTGTTGTCAAAAACTATTCCGGCGACGTGATGAACTTCAACAACGCCGCAGATCTTGCAAAAGAAGAGGACAAAATCAAAGTCGACGCGGTTTACGTCAACGACGACATCGCAGTTAAAGACAGTCTTTACACGGTCGGACGTCGTGGCGTTGCCGGCACAGTATTTGTGCATAAATGCGCCGGTGCGGCGGCAGAACAAGGCAAATCTCTTGAAGAAGTCAAAGCGGTCGCGAATAAGACAATTGAAAACGTTCGCTCTTTTGGTTTTGCGCTGACTTCCTGCACTCCACCCGCAAAAGGCACTCCTATCTTTGACATAAGCGACAGCGACATTGAGTTCGGCGTGGGTATTCACGGCGAACCAGGCAGAAAGACCGAAAAGATGCAATCCGCCGACGAACTTGCAAAGCGCATAGTCAAAGATTTGCTTGACGACCTCAAAGCCAAAAACGGCGACGAAGTCGCAATCATGATAAACGGATTTGGCGGGACTCCTCTTTCGGAACTGTACCTATTCAACAATTCCGTTTCAAACGAACTGGAAAAAGCCGGCATTGTTATTCACAAGGCACTTGTTGGCAACTATATGACGTCTTTGGATATGGCAGGTGCGTCTGTAACCGTATTGAAACTCGATGCGGAACTTAAAGCCTTGGTGGACTATCCAGTCAGCACTCCCGCTCTCACTTGGGGCGGCGCAATGAACGAACAGGCATCGGCGGCAGTCGAGGCTATGCAGGCGATCGCAAAAGCACTTGGAGTTACCCCTCAAGCAGCGGCTACCGCAGAAAAGAAAGCCGACAAAAAAGCTGCAAAAACCGAATTAAAAGCAGTGAGTTACGAAGTCAAAGGCACGGCAAAAGTGGGCGAAACGATAAACACCGCCGCATTTGTGAAAATCATTGACAAAATGGCAGACGTCATCATCGAAAACGAAGTACCCTTCTGCGACGCTGATAAGATGGGCGACGGCGACTTCGGTATGAGCATCGCGAAAGGTTTCAAGCAACTCAAAAAAGATTGGGCAACCCGCAACAAGGCGGATATAGGCGCTTTTTTAAAGAGTTGCAGCGAAATCATTATGGAATATTGTGGCGGAGCAAGCGGCCCTATTTGGGGAAGCGCATTCCGCTATGCGGGAAAAGCCGTGGAAGGAAAAGAGGAAATTACCCTTTCAGACCTTGCCGAACTCTTCCAAGCTGCGAATACGGGCGTTTACGAAACGGGCAAGAAATCCTTTGGAAAAGGTGCGGTTGTCGGAGACAAGACACTTGTCGACGCTCTTAAACCCTGTGCCGACGCACTCACAAAAGCCGCTTTGGACGAAGAGAAACTGCTTGTTGCAATCGCTAAGGGCGCAGAGGCCGCGGTTGCCGGTGCAGAAAAGACAAAAGCTGTTGTCGCAACTCTTGGCAGAGCGGGTACCGTTGGCGAAAAGTCTATCGGCTATCCGGATGCCGGCGCTTACGGACTTGGCGTAATCTTTACAGAACTTGCAAAGTATATCAAAACTCTGTAAGGAGCAATACAAGAACAACTTTGTTTTATATTGAAAGTATTATAAAAACAAATTAAACTTAAAAAACAAACAAAAAGCACCGCGCCGCGGTGCTTTTTGTTTATCTTATCCGTTTTTATAATGTCTACATGATTGCTAAATTTTATTATCTTTATGTACTATTTTACAGCAGAGGAATGGTGGCAAGGTAGATAACGTCATCTCTTTTTGCAGCATCCCCTTCTGCCAGCACAAAGGCTTTCTTTGTGACGATGCCCCCGGCTTTTTCTACAATCATTTCAAGGCCTTCGAGTGATGCGCCTGTTGATACCACGTCGTCAACGATTGCAACGCGCTTTCCGCGGATTAAGTCCACGTCATGCTTGCTTAGATACAGTTGCTGTGATTTCCCTGTGGTAATCGAACTGCCGTAATTAACTTCAATGCCGTCTTGCATATACAGTTTTTTGCTTTTGCGCGCAACTGCATAATAGCGTTGTCCCAGTTCTCTTGCCACACAATGCGCAAGTTGTAAACCTTTGCTTTCCGCCGTTATAACAACCTCACAGTCCTCTAGTTGTTTTGATAATTCCTTGCCGCAATGTTCGGTCAATGCGCTGTCGCCGTGCAAATTCAAAAAGCAAATATTTATGCCGCTCGGCAAAGGGAGAATGGGCAAATCGGTTTTGAATCCTTTTATGTCCACAGTGTAAAACTTATCCATTGTTCACCTTTTCCCCCTTTCGGAATGGCTTGGCTACATAGGGTGTAAACCTTATGTTCTGTCACGCCTGCTCTTTGTCCGATGGGGGTATCCCTTCATTTCTTAAATTTCATCTTTAACATTTTACACCGCTATTCTCACTTTTGCAACCTTAAAAGCCATTGACTTTGTTAGGCAATATAGGTTCTTATCGCGTTTTGTAAAACCATAACGAATTGCGCCAGCAGTCTGATGTCCGCATCCTCCAAGCCGTCGACAAGCAATTTTGCCAAAGCCGCGGCAAGCGCATTTAATTCAGTAGCACTCTCATTCATAGTTCAATATATTTCCATACAAAAATTTGCGTGATTATTGCATTTTAACGCCCGATTTTTCCTTGACAACATTAACACCCCGTCATATAATAATGACACTGTGTGCGGCCATGGCGGAATTGGCAGACGCGTACGTTTGAGGGGCGTATGGGGAACCGTCCGAGTTCAAGTCTCGGTGGCCGCACCAAAATGACATCCGGTGATGTCATTTTTTTTTATGCCACGAGACTTTGCGCGATATGCATCTCGCGTGGCTGCGCCACGAACTCGGACTCCGTCCATCGTGACGCTCAACCGTTTCGAGTAAACTCGCGGTTTTGCTACTACGCTCGCTTCGCTCACTACAAGTACTCGGTGGCCGCACCAAAATGACATCCGGTGATGTCATTTTTTTTTATGCCACGA